>JBGSVC010000067.1:0-9355 GCA_041753175.1 Planctomycetaceae bacterium | reverse complement strand
TTGAGAGATTGAAGCCTCACAACAAGATTTTGATGAAAGAGACGATTCCATCGGTTAACTCCTCAATAAAAATTGTGTTCAAGTATGAAAGATTTGCAATGCAGATACTTTTAGGGCTGCACCTCACAGGAGGTTAGAGCTTGGCGAAATCATGAGTCAGTTATCCTGCAGCTATACTGATTTGTTTGGGTCGTTGAGCCTCGCTACGAGGTAAGGTCAACGAAAGGATGCCTTGCTTGTAGACGGCGTGCACCTGATCGGCCTGGATGTCAAAAGGGAGTTGCACGGTTCGTTCGATTTTTTCGTGTGGTCGTTCAATCGTTTTCGCAACGGTCCCTTCTTCCAGAATTCGTTGTTTTGGAGTGGCTTTGACGGTGACGACTGAGCGTTCGATTGAGGTGTCGATGTCTTCACGTTCGATTCCGGGCAATGAGAGTTCAACGATTGCCCCATGTTCATTTTGCCAGATCGAAAGGTTGTCGTGCTGAACAGCTCGGGGCTCGAGATTGTTCCAGAAGCGTCGCACAAACTCATCGAATTCCGAAACAGTGCCAAGTGTAGACCACGGCTCAAACAAGTGACTGATGCGATTGTTCATTAGAATGCTCCTTAATCAAAAAATACCGAGGAACTGCCATTTTGCCTCTTCCCAAGAACAAGCCATTATGGCATCAAATAGCATTAGCATGTCCCGTACCATTACCGAGGTTTTTCTTAAATCAATATCTGGTTTTAGTTTTCGACGGATAATACTTCGGCCCAAGCACCTCCCTATGCCATTATGGCCGATTCTGTACGATTGCGTGACACACTTAGAGATGCCATTGTGGCCTCTTGTTATCATTTATAGCTCGGCGAGGATAGGCGTTGTAGCGATCAGACAAGCTACGGGGGGTGTGTTCATTCTGTGCATCAGTCCGGGAACAGGTCTTCCATTGAATGTAGGGAACGTGTTGGGACGACGATTAGAAGACCAGTGATGGTTTAACTGAGAGGCTCTCTGGCGCTGGCACGATGTCAGGTGAAGAGCGTGTCAGGTCTATCATCATCACGGGATTCAATTTGTTTGCACTTCAAATCCGACCGGAGTGTCGGAATCAATCGATGGAACGATGAACGTCCAATTTGCAGGTTCTCGATGTGTCGATGATCGTCGACGACGTCGCTTGGCCACTGACCAGGGTAGTCAGGACTCCAAGCCTCGATCGCGTTCGCGCTCGAAAAAGAACTACATCAATACGCTCGAAGAACTGCAGAAAAAAGCCAAGCCCCGGCCTGAGACGCCTATTCATTCTCTGATTCCATCGCAACCGGGTCGTTTTCTGATTTTGAATGCAGCCATTGTGTTGGGATGGGCTGCTTTATTTGTCGTGTGTAGCTGGCGCTTCATTTGGTTCGGCTCAGGTTCTGATTTTGATCGAATGATGTCGTTGACACAGGGCCCTTTGTGGACGCTCTTTCCGGGCATGACATTTCTACTGACAGCCCAGGCCAGTTGGCTGGTCTATTGGTATCGACGAGATTCGCGTCGGGATTTCCATGGACGATATCGGATCTGGCTATGGACATCGATCGATTGGGCTTTGATGGGAATGTGTGCGCTGACCGGAATCCATCTGGTGATTGCAGACCAGCTTCTTGCAGTTCTTCATCTGCCGGCTGATCCTTATCGAAACCTATTATGGATCACTCCACTGGCGGCGATTCTGGTCAACTTATCGAATGGACTGGATCGGGAAATGGGAGCCTGCCCGGCCAGTTGGAGATGGCTGTGTCTATCCTTGACGGCTGCATTGCTGACGGGATTTCAATTGATTGGCTGGCGGCCCTTTCAGCATGTCATTCTTAATTCGATGTTTCTAACAGGCATGAGTTCGTTTGTGCCATTGGCGTTACTTCTGGCAACACTGAATCAATTGCACTTTGTCCTGTATGTCACCCACGATGCTATCCAGCGTGAGCAGAGCTTCTGGACGAAGGCAGGCAAGACAATGAGTGGTTCGACATCACGTTTCTTTGGCAGTTCACTTCTGACGGTGGGCTGGATCGGTGGCTTCATCGCCGCTGGTTATCGCTATGGGATGAAAGTCTTGTTTGCGTGGTTATTGTGGAAGCCACTCTCGGAGTTAACGGAAACTGGCAAAAAGAAACCAAAGAAAAAAGCTGCGTCGAAAGCCAAGGCTGAGACTCCCTCAAAAACAACGCGTGGGGGGCGTCGCGTGAAAGAAGTCGAAGAAGAGGTCGAAGATCAGATTGAAGAGGAGACGTACGACCAAAGTGAGGAAGAGGTCGATGAGTCTTATGAGGAAGAACTCTCGGAGGAGGAAACGGGAGAAGACACCGAAGAAGAGCTGACTGAGGAAGCTCAAGAAAAAGACGAAGCCGCTTCAACCAGTGAAGAATGGGATCAGTCTGCCTGGGAAGAAGAGATGCGTGCCTACCAACAGCCCGCGTCGCCAGTTTCGTCAGCCAGCCAGCGTGTCGATCAATCTTCAAAGAACGCGAAGCCCCATTTCAAGCTTAGTTCGAGTACTGCAGCACCACGACCGGCAGAGCCGATTCTGGTTCAGGCTGCCAAGCCTGCAGCCGTGGACAATCGCTATGAGGCTGTCAGTCAGCAGGGACAGTCGATCGAGTCGTCAACTGATGAAGAGGGATGGAATGAATATGACGATGCCAACGAGAATGATGGACTGGACCCGAGTCAATTGCGTGGGTTGAGCAAAAAAGAGCGTCGAAAATTACGCAAGCAGGTTCGGGATCAAGAACGTGGCGGACGTTGAGTTCCCGATCGCTATGACCGCTATCACCGTCACAATCGCTTGAATGTGGGAATAGGCGGAGTTGTCTTGAGAGTGAAATCGCAACGATTTGTTGTGTTACGGCAACAAAATATTTGGCGACTGCGAATCGTGAGCTAAGTTTGGAATGGAATACTCTGTGTTGCTGCTGATTTTGGACAGAAGTAGGTCTAAAACCAACAGTCGTACATGTGTGCAAGCCTTCTGTGCCGGTGAGTATTCCTTAGTACCAAACACTGACAGAGTCGTTTCATCGACCAAGACGGAGTACGCCGATGGCCCCAGGACAAATGAATCCCCCACGTGGTAACCGAGCTGGAGTTGCTTCACAAGAAGAGTTTGAAGTTCTCAAGCGACACATTCACAGCAAGCTGGTTGACAAACTTGATCTGACACGACTGGGTGATCTCGAAGGAGACATCCTGCGTCGTGAGATTCGACTGGTCATTGAGCATTTGTGTGATACAGAAAATCCTCTGTTGAACCGATCCGAGCGGGAACGCCTGATCGAAGAAGTGCTCGATGAGACGTTTGGATTTGGTCCGCTGGAAATCCTCATGAAAGAAGAGGGTGTGGCGGATATTATGATCAATGGTCCGAAAAACGTCTTCGTCGAAAAGAACGGACGAATTCAAAAATCTCCCGTGACGTTTCGCGACAACGAACATTTGCTCCAGATTCTTGACCGGATCGTTTCGAAAGTGGGACGACGTGTAGATGAAACCAATCCGATGGTCGATGCCCGCCTGCCGGACGGTTCACGTTTGAATGCCATCATTCCGCCGTTGGCGCTGGATGGCCCTTCACTGACGATTCGTAAATTCGGATCGCGTCCGTTGACGCTGGAAGACCTCTTGCGTTTCGGTGCATTTACTCCCGAGATGGTCATGTTTTTGGAAGGGGCGATTAAAGCCCGTCTGAACATTGTGATCTCTGGTGGTACTGGTTCCGGAAAGACGACGTTGCTGAATACCCTTTCGAGCTTCATTCAGAATGATCACCGGATCATCACGATTGAAGATGCCGCCGAGTTGCAGTTGCAACAAGAGCACGTGCTCAGGCTGGAAACACGCCCAGCCAATATCGAAGGCAAAGGGCGGATCTCAGCGACAGAACTAGTGAAAAACTCGTTGCGGATGCGTCCTGACCGGGTGATCATCGGGGAATGCCGGGGCGGGGAAACCCTCGACATGTTGCAAGCCATGAACACCGGTCATGAAGGTTCCTTAACGACAGTTCACGCCAACACGCCGCGGGATGCCGTTTCGCGGATTGAAACCATGATTTCGATGTCGGGTGTCGAACTGCCACTCAAGGCCGTGCGTCACCAGTTTTGTTCAGCAGTCGACCTGATTATTCAGGCGAACCGTCTGCAAGGTGGTCCTAGAAAAATTACTCACATCACCGAGGTACTCAACCTGGAACAAGAGACCGTCATCATGCAGGACATCTTCCTGTTCGTTAAAGACGGGGTCGATGAAGACGGTAAAGCCTATGGTCACTTTGAATCGACAGGAGTCCGACCGGCTTGCATGAGCCGACTGGAGTCTTGCGGAGTGAAGCTGCCGGCGAATCTGTTTGCCGCGAAAGTCCTGGGATACTAAACAAGGGAAGAAGAGGGACTCCACTTCTTCAACGGAACAAAATCATCAATTTCGAGAGTGATTTCGAGAATATTAGTTAACAGATAGAGGACCGATCCGATGGATCCATTTTTAATTTCGATTGTGGCATTTCTGGCTGTCGCCGCGACGGTGGGAGCAGTCGTGTTTTTGATGCAGGATCTGGGAACGACGAAAGTCGAAGACCGTCTGCATTCGATCACAGGCGGAAAATCTGCAGATGATCAAAACGGTGGCGTGACAAAACGCGAATTGATGCAGGAAGGGATCAGCGGAATTACCGGGATCTTTGCCAGTTTCAGCAAACGCTTTGGGAACATGGCGTTGTTGTTTGAGCAATCAGATTCGCCCATTGGCTTTGAAACATTCACCGCGATTTCCATTGTTGCCGCAACATTGGGAGCTGCGATTGCTGCCATCGCACGGGCACCGGTACCGATCTACCCTGTGGCGGCGATCTGCACGGGCATATTGCCATTGTTTTGGCTATTATTTCGTCGGAAATCACGTTTCAAGAAATTCGCCATGCAACTCCCTGATGCTTTGGAGTTGATTGCAAGGGCGTTACGTTCGGGTCACTCGTTGGCGTCGGGTTTGCACGTCGTGGTGCAGGAAATGCCAGAGCCCATCAGTGTGGAATTCCGGAAAGCCTATGAAGAACAAAATCTGGGGGTGCCACTCGAACGGGCACTTAAGAATATTCTCAAACGGATGCCCAACCTCGATTTGAAGTTCTTCGTGACCGCGGTCGCGATTCAACGTCAGTCGGGGGGAGACCTGGCTGAGATTCTCGACAAGATCGGTCACATCATTCGGGAACGATTCCGCATTATGGGACAGGTTCAGGCATTAACCGGGGAAGGTCGTATTTCGGGGGTCGTGTTGATGGGACTGCCAATTGCGTTGTTTTTTGCCGTCTTTTACATCAATCAGGAATATGTCATGTTGCTGTTCACTGAACCGTTGGGACGCAAGATGATTGCAGTCGCTGCGGTGATGCAGGTTCTCGGTGCGATTACGATCAACAAAATTGTCCAGATTAAAATTTGAGTTTGCAGGTGGGGAACCAGCATGAGTGTCATGTTAATCCCCGTGTTCAAGTATTCGTTATATCATAGCGGTTGTCGCGATATTTAATTTGATGGAGACGGTCCGATGCCTTTGGAAGCTATCATCCCATTTGCCATTTTTGCTGGTATCACAGCGATCGTGATGGTCGTCGCCAGTTTAATGACGGACAAAAACCAGAAGACCTCTCAACGGCTGGATGAATTAAAAAATCCGATGGCTCGCAAAGGAGCCAAGAAAGAAGAGACCGTCTTTGAGAGGGCAGCTCCTGCGCTCTCAAAAGCTCTTCAACCCAAAACAGAACTGGAACAAAGTGAACTAAAAATCCGGATGTCGAATGCCGGTTTCCACTCGCCCAACGCACCAACCTTTTACCTTGCTTTCAAGTTTATCGCTTTGTTATGCGGGATGCTGTTGGGAGCGGGTATCGGTTTACCAATTTATGGAATGACGCAAAGCGGCATGTTCGCTGTCATTATTGGAGCGGGGTTGGGATTCTACATTCCGGAAATCGGTTTGTGGTTTATGAAACGTTCGCGTCAGGAGAAGATTTTTCTTTCACTTCCCGATGCATTGGACTTGCTGGTCGTGTGTGTGGAAGCGGGTTTGGGTCTGGACGCAGGAATGCGCCGGGTTGCAGAAGAGTTGGGAGATACGCATCCTGAATTATGTTCGGAAATGAATCTGGCCAACTTCCAGGTGCAAATGGGACGTACACGTCGGGATGTGTTGCACGATCTGGGCGTGAGAACAGGTGTAGATGATATGCGAGCACTGGCGGCCATTTTGATTCAGGCAGAAAAGTTTGGGTCATCGATTGCTCAGGCATTGCGCGTGCAATCCGATAGCATGCGTGTGAAACGGATGCAGATGGCCGAGGAGAAAGCGCAGAAGACTGCCGTGAAAATGATTTTCCCCCTTGTGTTGTTCATCTTTCCGGGGATTTTCGTGGTTCTGGTGGGGCCAGCGGCCATCATGATGATTGATGGATTGCTCGCGACGTAACCAGAAGAAACGATTCCGAGGTAACCAGAACTCAAGAAGCCTTGGCGTAATCAACAAATAGATGACTGCTATCAAACGACGATTCGATTGAAAAATCGTATCGTCGTTTTTCATTTGCCAAGTCTTTGAATCAACGCGACAGCTCCCAGATCGAAATTCGATTTAATCGTTACAAATTGTTTGGCAGGTGTGGCCGTTAAGATTGTGATGATTGCTGTGATGCGTGTTTTAGTCGCGACCGGCCGATATAGGGACGGTTTTGCGGATTCAAGCGAGTCTGGTTGTGAGTTGAGAATCAGGCAAGCCGATTATTTGAGTTGTCGGCAATGTGTTCAGGAAATGAGTTGCATCCTTTGCAATCAGGATCCGGACAGTAGGACATTGCTGCGGCGACGGGAAGACGCCGATTGTTCGAATAAAGCAGGGACGCCTTGAAGGATCACAACGACATCGCTTTGCAGCGCAAAGACATGTCAGAGGAGAATCGCATGAAGCGTCCAGGGATGAGTTTGTTATTGTCGGGATGTCTGTTGGGAACAGGCACGATGTGTGGATGTCAGGCGGAGAAACAAGTCCGTCAGCCACAAGCCAGCCAGGGATGGTCATGGAGAGGAAAGTGTGAACCATCGTCGCCGAGTTTTCCTGCGGCACCCTATGACGACAGCGTTCACGGCCAGACTCCAGAGTATTCTGCTGCCTGTCCTTCCGAAATCGAGGGTGGGTATTTGCAACCACTCCCCGACTCGGGTGCGATACGACGGGAAGTTTTGAAGCCCGTCCCTCCTGCCCCTCCGCGTCCGGATGAGGGCGGTCATGGAATGCCCTCCGGTAACGATGAGTCGCCAGAATGGGCACAGCCACCCTTGCCAGCGGCTCCACGATTCCCGATGCCCCCTGCTCCGTCATTTGAGACGAGCACACCGCAGGATGCCAAGGTCGATTTGACACATGATCTGGTTGCAGGTCGCCAATCGATGCCCTTGAATTTGGGGCGTAGTTACGTCTCTTTGGGTGAGATCGAGTTTCTTGATGCAGGACTCCAGAGCGTTCCAGGAACTCCTGAGAATGTCGAGTATGTCAAAAATCAAATTCAAACGATGTTACCGACATGGGATGAGGTAACACTGGAACCCCAGCCGTTGCCAGTCCAGACGATTTCTGGGTCTCCGGTATCAGTTGAGTTAATACCGCGATGGACCAACGAACCACAACGATTCATTCCCTGATCGGGCCTGAAGCGGGGAAGCGTCTCGGAAGATCTCTTCCGAAATACGTCTTCACGATCCTGTTTGAGACGCCAGTCAGTTCATAATAAAAGCCTCAGGAGGGAAACCGACTGAGGCTTATTTTTTGTCGTCGTTATCAATGAATGTTCGAAGTCATTGGCGGTTAGATAAACTCAGTTGAGCCAGGTCAGAAGTTCTTCGGTTCTGAGCCATTTGAGAAGATGATCCAGAAAGATCAGGCAGGTGGTCAGGCAACTTCCGAGTGAAGCAGTCATGACGGCGGCAGTACCGATGCGCGTTAATTCGATCAGAAGATTGGCTGCGGCCGCGTCGGCGCAATGTTGGGTTGTCTGATCGATGGCTTCTGAAGTTGGCGAATCTCGCGTGGTGATTTCACCGGGATTGTAGATGCCAAAAGAAGAGACGCCCGTCGTGGAATTAGCGACTTGATGGGTCGAATCAAGGGCCAGTATTTTGACAATGCGTCGAAGGGCACATTGAAACATTTCTGCAGACATGACCATGGCAAAGCACATCACCAGGATGGACCATTCGAGCCAGCGGATTCCCACCACGACACCGGTGCATGTGACCAGACTGGCGATGAAGAAGTGGACGAAGAAGGTGCTTTCTGAACGAAAACTGTGAGTCCAGCCTCGTTCGGTATCGACCCAGCGTTGTCTCCAGGCGGAACGTACCGGCTTTTGTTCTGGCAGTTCAGCTTCGGTATCGTGCGTGTGTTGGAACGAGGGGAGTTCAGATTTGTGAATGGCGGTCATCGAATCCCTAACAACGAACTGAGTTGGGTGTTGGTGGAGTTGAATGAGCCGAAACGCGGTTCGATCGAAAAGATCACACCGACGTTCTCTTTGCTCACATCGACATTGGCCCCTAAGTGAAAGATAAAATCCTGCCCGAGTCGGGAGATCGTCAGTGACTGTCCTCGGTCCTGCATTTCGCCGACATCGTAGCTGGTTCCGAAAGTGGCGATCCATTTCTGGCTCATGGCATAACTGGTTGAGAAGTTGACGAGTCGACTTTCGACGGGACCGGCGTCGATTTGACGGTACCCCAGATAGACACTTCCGCGCGTACTGCGTTGTGACAATAACCCGACATCCCACAACTGGGGAGCCATCTCGAAAAAGTCGAGATAAGCATTCGAGACGAGTTTGGTACGAGAGCCGACATCCCAGACGTAGTGGGCATCGAGGACGCCGAGATCTTCGCCGAAATTGTCGCGATCGGAATTCAGGAAATAGGAGAGGCCCAGGTCGAGGGTCATCCAGTCGATGATGCGGAGGTCTTCGGGAGGGCCGACCTTCGTCTGCAAACGGTGCCGAGAAGTGGTGCGGAGCACATGCTGTGAGTCGACGAGTTCAGAATAGGGTGCAGTAACAGATCGCCCGGCACCATTCCTGACGGCGAAATAACGCGGGTCAAAAGGAGAAGTGGCATAGCCGGGAATCAATGGCAATGCCCCTCCGAAAGAATTGACGAGCAGTCGTTCCCGGAAACGTTCCTGAGAGTTATCGTCGAGTTCGTTGTATTGAGGGACTTCAGAAAGCCCACGGGAAGAGTCTGCATAGTAATACTCGGCTCCCAGATCATGTTTATGAGCCAGGCCGTTTAA
>JBGSVC010000066.1:0-1744 GCA_041753175.1 Planctomycetaceae bacterium | reverse complement strand
CAGCGGGGGTTCTCGGATAGGTTCTAAGTATAGAGAGACATTTTCGTCGTTATACAACGATCAGGTTCAAGGTGTTCGATTCTGTTGGCGCGGGAGGATCAACAGGCGGAGTTTACGCGAAAACCTCGGTGCCGTTTGTTTCGAAGGTGATGGAGTCGCGTTGGGGAGGAACGGGATCGGTCCACAGGATGGCCACAAACATCGGCAAGCCACCCAGTGCCACCAGCGGCCAATAATACCAGGGGGCCGCTTTGGAATAATACTGACAGCGAAGCAGCAGCAGAGCGACTAGCGAGATGATCATCACCACATGCAGGAGAATCGGTTTCCAGTAGTGGCGGAGAAATCGGACAAGGGCTTGGGGGTAGGTAGATTGGTAGAAGTCTTGAAGTTGTGGAGTCATTATCAGTGAGCCTGTCATCAGATGGAGCGCGGGAATTGGGCCAACGATAGCACCGACGAATTGATTTTCAGTGTTGACGAACAACATTGGCGGGGAACGCCACAGATCGTGGTGTTCGGATTCGATGTTGCCGTCGATATCAGCAATGGTCACATGTTGGGTGGTCACATCTTCCTCTGGAAGATTTGTGGAAAAAATATAGGCGATGCGTTTGCCGGATAGAAAGAAGAGTTGAAGGGATTTCTGCTGGCGTAATGGTTCAGGAATGATCATGCGGGTGTCGATTTCATAATCTTGATAGTTGGCCAGTAAAACACTCGTCGCGGTGCGGAAAACCATAAATGTCTCGACTTGAGAAAAAGAGTTTTCTGTAGGGTTCCAGAAATCTCGGTGCAAATTAGTCGCTGTCAATCCGATGACCGGTTCATCAATGAATTTCGTTGCTTCCCCGGTTTCAAGATCGAGTACCTCATAGCTTTTGTCGGGTCGACGAATTGCTCTTCGTCGACTGGATAGAATCGTATTTGCAGTCGCCACAGTTTGGGCCGTTCCCAGAATTGTCGATCTGCGAAAAGTTATGATTTCGTTTGAAATATGCATAGGTATGAGAGGATAACTGATTGGTTGAACTCCCAGATCAAACCAGACAGCGGGGGAGGGTTGAGTCTCCGTCAGTCCACTCTGGCTGACGTAAACGACTGGCTTTGCAGAATGAAGATCGTATTTCACAAAATAGCCGCGATTCGGGTACACTCTATAAACAAAGTACCAGAGCTTAGCTTCGGGATTATTCTCAATCGTCGCCGTCGAGATGTTTCTCCATGCCTCATTATCAGCCCAGGTTTCGATGAGAGCTGTTGAAACGGAAAAAAAGCGTGGAAATGCTTGATCGATATCTACAAAAACTGAATCTGGAGTATGCGTATCACGTTTGGGGCTCCACTGTTGATCGTCGCTATCGAGGGAGCGATAGAGATGTCGCATTGTCTTGTGATCGTAGCGCCGAAGTTGTATTTCACCGTCGGTTGTCATTTCGAGATTGACGAAATCCGATTGTTGTCCTACCCCGGAAACGTTGAGGATCCACAGAATCACCATTCCCCAGACACTCAGAAAGCCAAATGCGTTGACGAGCAGATGACTGATGTGAATTATTGTTTTCATAGGGAAGGCTTCCAACGAAAAATGAGTTGAATGAGGGTGACTCGTGGAGCTGCGAAGATGGTAATTGAAAACTCAGCATTCGTATTGAGATGTTATGAGTAGTCGCGGTTATTGAAATCTTGAACCAGACTGGCCAGCATGGCCATTGTCAGAAACGAAACCAGTCCGATGAATAAC
>JBGSVC010000065.1:0-4768 GCA_041753175.1 Planctomycetaceae bacterium | reverse complement strand
TACCAAGCGACTCTATGCCGACTCTTTCATCTACTTTTTCAGCAGCTTGTGAACACTACAAAAGCCTCGGCGTTGATGTCGAAAAGAGTTTGGCCCTCCTCCCCAAAATTCCAGTTTCGATGCATTGCTGGCAAGGCGATGATGTGGGTGGTTTTGAGCACGCTACCGATCAACTCGGGGGCGGGATTGCTGTCACTGGTAATTATCCGGGCAAAGCAACGACGGCAGATCAGCTTCGTCAGGATTTTGAGCAGGCTCTGCGTCTGATTCCCGGTCGACATCGCATGAATTTGCATGCGTTTTACGCCGAAACTGGCGGAAAAGTTGTCGAACGCGACCAGCTTCAAGTCGAGCATTTTCAAAACTGGATCGACTGGGCCAAATCCCTGAAAATCGGCATCGACTTTAATCCTACTTTCTTCTCACACCCCAAAGCGGATTCAGGATTCACTCTTTCCAGTACTGATGCTGGGATCCGCAATTTCTGGATTGAACATGGCAAACGCTGTCGTGAAATTGCAGCCAGCATGGGAAAGCAACTGGGTTCAGTGTGTGTCAACAACGTCTGGATTCCCGATGGGTTTAAAGATCTTCCTGCGGATCGACTCTCGCCTCGCAAACGATTAATGGCCTCGCTGGATGAGATGTTCCAGGCAAAATTTAGTGATCAGCATCTTCTCGACGCCGTGGAATGCAAGCTATTCGGGATCGGTTCTGAAAGTTATGTTGTCGGGTCTCACGAGTTTTATATGGGTTACGCCATTTCGCGTCAGAAGGTGCTCTGTCTGGATGCCGGGCACTTTCATCCTACGGAAACGATCGCTGACAAGATTTCTTCGGTCATGAATTACGTCCCGCGTTTGTTGTTGCACGTGAGTCGAGGCGTCCGCTGGGATAGTGACCATGTTGTCATTCTCAATGACGATCTGGTGTCAACCGCTCAGGAACTGGTTCGGGGAGGGTTTGTAGATCGCACACACATCGGTCTGGATTTCTTCGATGCCAGTATCAATCGGATCGCCGCCTGGGTGATCGGAACCAGAGCGATGATCAAAGCACTTCTTTATGCACTATTGGAACCTACTGAGCTACTTCAACACTATGAGCAACAAGGCGACTACACGCGTCGTTTGGCTTTGTTTGAAGAAATGAAGACCATGCCCTTTGGAGCCATCTGGAATGAATACTGCCAACGCATGGATGTTCCCGTTGGAATGGGCTGGATGGACGAGGTTGCCCTCTACGAAACCTCCGTACTCAGTCAACGGTAGTCCTCTCCTGTCAGCGAGGGTTCGTTCCAAAACCTCACTATTTCGAAAATGAGTTTTTTCGATACCCCGCGGTTGAAAATCATTCACTGCCCTCGGAAATATCAATCAAAGCATGATCACATTTTGACAACATTTAGCCTCTTTTTTAGGTTTTAATACGATACACTGATCTCCACTATGGGATCTTAACCTCCCACGACAAACATCCTTTTCAGAGTCTCTGATAAATAGATCGATCGCCATGACGGACACCTCGCCTGACGTTTTTGATCCTCTCGAACAACCACCTGTAGACGATGCCACCAGCGGCGGCGAATACGAGCGAACTCCTGTTCCTCGCAAGTCGTGGCTGGGCTTTGGCAGCTTCATCGGCATGTATGCCGGAGAACACTGTGCGGGCACTGAATTAATGATCGGGCCTTTGTTTGTCGCTGCAGGAGTTTCTGCCTACGATCTCGTCGTTGGCTTGTTTCTAGGAAATCTGCTGGCAGTTTTAAGCTGGACGTTTCTCACGGCCCCCATCGCCACTCGCGTTCGTCTGACGTTATATTACCATCTTGAGCGGATCTGCGGACGCCATCTGGTAACCATCTATAACCTTGCCAATGGAATCATGTTTTGCTTCCTGGCTGGTTCGATGATTACGGTTTCCGCGACCGCTTTCGGCGTCTGGTTCAACTTTCCGATGCCAACGTTGAATGATTTTTACCCCAACAGCAACGCCTGGATCATCACCGTTTTCCTGGTCGGACTTGTCATCTCATTGGTCGCTGCCTGTGGGTATAACATGGTTGCACATTTTGCGAACATCGCTTCTCCCTGGATGGTGCTGGTCTTTCTGGCGTTTGGACTGGTGGGGTTAACGGACTTTGCCAACTCCACACAAACAGATCTTTCGTCTCCATCGGCATTATGGAATTTGGCCAGCAATGAAATCTGGAAAGGGGGGAGTCCCTTCCCCGGCCAGACAAAGTTTTCCTTTTGGCATGTCACATTCTTTGCCTGGTTTTGCAACATGGCGATGCATATTGGCATGGCCGACCTGACAGTCTTCCGTTTTGCCAAAAAATCCTGGTATGGCATCGCGACTTCCTCCGGCATGTACGTAGGACACTATATGGCCTGGATTGCAGCGGCGATTCTATTTGCTTTAAGTTTGCATACGTCCCACCCCGATGCTCATTTGACGGGACTGCTGTTTGATAATTCCCCTCAATATGCAACCACGACGCGAGAAGAAATTGCCGCCCTGCCATTAACCGCAGACTTGATTCGCGAAGGGATGGATATTGAAAACCAAATGGTCGCCGATGGAGAAATCTCGCCTGGTGATAAAAAGGTTTCGCCTCCCACTCCGCTCCCCGGACCATTAGCTGGCAATGCCTGTGGACTGGCGGGATTGATCTGCGTGGTCATTGCAGGTTGGACAACAGCGAACCCTACGATTTATCGCGCAGGGTTGGCTTTCCAGGCCATCACTCCGCGAAGTTCTCGATTTGTAGTCACATTTCTGACAGGTATGCTCGCTACCGTCGCCGGGATGTTTCCGGCGCTCGCGATGAAACTGTTGGGCTTTGTGGCATTGTATGGTCTGATTTTAATGCCCATGGGAGCCATTATCTTTGTTGACTTCTGGCTGTTCCCGAAACTTGGCCTGAAGCGATTTTATGCGGAAGCGGCCCGCATGGGATTTAACACTGCTGCTGCTGCTGCATGGGTTCTTACGTTGCTTGTTTGCATCGGACTGGTCTGGTTTGGCTGGATCGTTGACCAG
This sequence comes from Planctomycetaceae bacterium, assembly GCA_041753175.1. Taxonomy (GTDB): domain Bacteria; phylum Planctomycetota; class Planctomycetia; order Planctomycetales; family Planctomycetaceae; genus SXPC01. The sequence continues at coordinate 1,723 of JBGSVC010000065.1, read as the reverse complement.
TTAACGACGGCTGGTCTTCTGAATCTTCCTGCTGCACAGATTGCCGACGTGAAGAAACTGTTTACCGTAGAAATCTACTTCGTTTCACTTCCCGGCTGGTTTTTGGCAGCCCTGCTCTACATTGTCTTCTCATTGTGGATGCAATCTGTCGGTAAGAAATCAGTCGCTGCAACCGGCAGCCATTGACCATTAACTTTTTTAGCAACGACATCCTGAATCGTCCGTCCATTTTTACGCAAGGTTTGTTTGATGAATCTCATACTTGCCATCATCTGCTATGCGGCGCTTATTGGAACTATTCTCCCTTCCATCCTGTATATGGCTGGATCAATTTCCCTTGATCAGGTCAAGCAATACATGTTGTATGCCACGATCTTGTGGTTTGTTGTTTCCCCCATCTGGATGCGACCACAAAAGCAAGATACCACAAAAAATGCAGCGACTGGCTGACCGCCTGAGACTGATTTTTTCGTTTCTTGTGCTGTCTCTATTCGCTGGAATTTCATAGGTCACCCCTCAATCAGGACCACCTTATAATGATCAATAGAATCTCATTGACACTGACTGTCATGATGGCGATTTATAGTTCGTCCATCGCATCGACTGCGACCGCGCAAGATCAACTCGCCGTCAGCGATTTGACGTGTGAAAATCTGGAGAATCCCCTCGGTGTGGATGTCGTCCCGCCGCGGCTGAGTTGGAAAATCAGTTCTCCTACTCGCAACACGATGCAGGCCTCTTATGAAATTCTCGTGGCTTCATCACCGACGTTGCTGAAACCGGGCAAAGCCGATTTGTGGTCGTCGGGTGTGGTTGAGTCTGGTCAGACACTTATGGTTGCCTACGCAGGCAAACCATTAGTCTCTCATCAGCAATGTTTTTGGACCGTGAAATCCATATCCAAGTCTGGTCAAGATTCTGGATGGAGCACGCCTGCAAAATTTCAGATGGGGATTTTGGAACCCAGCCTGTGGGAAAAAGCCTCCTGGATCGGCTACGACGCGGCGCGCGATATTAAAGGCCAAGTCGCCAAGTTCGGACAAGCAAAATGGATCTGGCGCGACAATGTCGATTTCAAGAATGATCCTAACGCCAATCCCATTTTCGTCCGAAATTTCGACCTTCCCAAAAATGTCGGTATTGAAAACGCAGAACTGTTAATCTCCGCAGACGATAACTATTTTTTCGTCCTCAATGGTCAGACGCATGCCCAAGGCAAAGATTCTGGCACTGCACAGACAGTTGATTTGACCGAAGTCATCCAGGAGGGAGCCAATCAGGCACGCCTGATCGTTAAAAATAACAACGGGCCTGCCGGTGTGATTGCTCGACTTCGCATTCTCATGAGCAACGGCGATGAGATTCTGGTCAATACTGATGAAAGCTGGAAGTTTGCACCATCGGCAGGTGCCAACTGGCATGATCGAAAAATCAATCTCGATGAGCTAAGCCCTGCTCAAGTCGTCGCCAACGATGGCGATCAGCCTTGGGGTACTCTGGAGACACTCTCGATTGTTCTCCCACCGCCGGTCCACTTGCGTCATGAATTCAGCCTGCCGAAAGCCGCTGTGAAAGCAACCCTCTATGCGACTGCTCTGGGTAATATCGACTTGTACTGTAATGGAAAACGAGTTTCCGACGATCTGTTTACTCCCGGCTGGACCGATTACACCAAACGCGTTTACTATCGCGCCTTCGACATGACAGACCGGGTGAAAATTGG
>JBGSVC010000064.1:0-9437 GCA_041753175.1 Planctomycetaceae bacterium | reverse complement strand
GGAGCGAGCGCGATGATTGCCATTGTCAATCGCATCATGACTTCGAAGAGGTCTGAGAAAAAGGTGTTGAGACGATCAGAGGTTGGTCCGCCGATGGTGGCGATAAACATTCCGATGAGAATGCTGAAGGTGATGATCGAGAGAAAGTCGCCGTTGGCCAGTGAGGCGATCGGGTTTGTCGGGATCATGCTTTCGATCAATCCGATAAAGATGCTGGAAAGAGAATTTGCATTTTCACTGACAACAGCAGAGCCGCCTCCGGGGATTAAAACCCCGACGCCGGGATTGATGATGTTGACCATGATGATGCCGGTGGTGATCGCGAGCATGCTAGTGATGAGGTAGTAGAAGAGGGTATAGCCGAACATTTTTCCGAAGGAGTGGCTGCGTCCAAGCCCTGCCATCCCGCTGATCAGGGAGGTGGCGATCAATGGTACTGTGACCATTTTGAGGAGGCGCAGGAAGATGTCGCCCAGGAATTTTGAGAACGCGATCAGATATGACGCGAATGATTGCTGCTGTCGATCGTAGTCGTCGGCGAGTTGTGGGAACGTGGCAGTGAGGGCGGCGCGATTCTCGAAGGGGAGGATGGACATCATCTGCTGCGTTGCAGGAGAGTCGCCTTGAAAGACATAATTTCTCAGGTAAGTGACTTTGGCAGAGAGTCCGGAGAGTTGTAGTGTGGCAGTGCGGCTGGAGATTTGAAAGGGGATGGAAGGAACTGGCTGGGGATCGGCCATGTTGTTGTCGATGAAGCGCGCCATTTCGGGGGCAGCGCGTCGGAGAATTTCCAGGTTATCGAAGACTTTGAGTTGTTGCGGAGGCTGATCAGGTTCGGGTGGAGAACCATCCTGGTTGGATGCAAATTCTTCAACGCGGATTGCCTGGCTGTCGACAAGCTTGATGGCGCCGATGGTATCAGGAAGAGTCGTCGCGCCTCTGTTGAGGAAGAGACCTATTCCTGCGCCGACGACTAGAGCCAGAAGAATCTGCCAATGCAGTGGAAACCGACTCGGCGTATGTGACATGATCAAAACATCCCTTCATGGGAATGAGACGTCGTTAGGATGGTTTGCAAATCAGACGTTGGTTGATTTAGTCTGTTGAGGCGAGGAAGACAAAACGCGTGCTTTCTTGTAGTGAAGTGGCAGCCAGGCACCGTTGTCTTTGCTGGAATTGACGCATTGCTGGATGAAATACATGCCTTCCGCCCCGTCGAAGACATTGGGGTAGAGGGTGTCGACTTTTTCCAGTTTTTTGCCTTCAGATTTCAGGATCATGGCGTCGTAGGCAGCGCGGTAGACGTTGGCGAAGGCTTCGAAGAAGGCTTCCGGGTGTCCCGAGGGGAGTCGACACGATGCCTGTGCGGTCGGGAGCATGTATGAGGCATTGGGGTCGCGGGTGTAGATGGCGTGCGGGTGTCCGTTGCGACGAAAAATCATTTCGTTGGGGTTTTCCTGTCGCCACTGCAGGGCTCCTTTTGTGCCGTCGATCTCGATTAACAGGTCGTTTTCGCGACCATGAGAAATCTGACTGGCGGTGACGGTGAGGAGTCCGCCGTTTTGCAATTTGATGACGGCGTGGCCATAGTCATCGAGTGCCCTGCCCTGTTCGAAGATGCGGAGGTGACAGGAGACCTGATCCGGGAGGACGCCCGTCATAAAGCGTGCCAGATTATAGGCATGGGTGGCGATATCGCCGAAGGCACCGGCTGCACCTGACTTGGAGGGGTCTGTTCTCCATGCGGCCTGTTTTTGGTCGGATGTTTCAAGACGTGTGCGTAGCCAGCCTTGAATGTAGTTAGAACGAATGGCCTGAATTTCGCCGAGTTCTCCTGCCTTGATCATTTCGCGGGCCTGCCGGACGAGCGGATAGCCTGTGTAGTTGTGAGAGACGGCGAAGACGACGTTTGAACCTTCGACTGTTTTGACAAGTTCCTCGGCTTGAGCAAAGTCGAAGGTCATGGGTTTATCACAGATGACGTTGAAGCCTGCTTCGACGGCCTTTTTGGCGATTTCAAAGTGTGTGTGGTTGGGAGTGGCGACGCTGACAAAATCGACGCGATCGTCGGCGGGACGTGCCAATTCGGAGGTGATCAGATCGTCGATGGAGGTGTATGCCCGTTCGGGTTTGATATCGTAGGCAGGTGCAGAGGCTTTGGCTTTTTCAGGGTTAGATGAGAGTGCGCCCGCCACGAGTGCTGCGCGATTATCGAGAACGCCAGCGGTGGCGTGAACGCGTCCGATAAAAGAGCCCTGACCGCCACCGATTAATGCCATGCGAAGTTTACGATTCAAGCTGCCGTTCGTAGTTTCCATGATCACCTCTTCGTCGTTGAAAATATGTTTTGTGTCGATGTTTGATGGTGATCGTTACTATAAGGTATTTTCCAGTCGGCTGGCAAACGGCTGGATCGGTGTTGTCGTGGAAATCTTGGAAGTGAAAATCGCTGTGAGTTAAATTCGATGATGCTTTTTCCGGCTGGATGAGTATAATTTGGTGAATTGAATCTGTACGCTTGAGAACCGATCTGAGGTTCTCCTCAGGGGATGCTCAAGCCGATTCAGAAACTCAGCGGGCTGGTAGCCAAACATGCGACTGACAGGATGGTCGTCACTTAATTACTCGAGTCACTTTAAGGAGTTTTACGATGCAACACACACGTTCGGCATCCTTTGTCTGGTTGGCCGTGGGAGCGGTCTTTGGTTTGGCGGTTTCGTTTTTCTGGCCTCAGGAATCTGTGGAAGCGACGACAGACCGCGATGCTGGCGGGAAATTTGCGATTTTCACGTGCCCCGTGCAGGAACTCAGTGCCCAGCCGGATGCGGTTTTTGTGTTAGACTTTTCAACAGGTCGTTTGACGGGTGCGGCGATGAATCCGCAAAGTGGCACGTTCACCCAATTTTATCAGCGGAACGTCGCTGCGGATTTCAATCTTTCTCCCGAGATGGCGGCGAAGTATGTGGTGACGACTGGCCAGTTGAATCTCTCGTCTCGAGGAGGGGGTGCGATTCCTGCCAAGAACGGGATTTTCATTGCTGAACTGACCTCGGGTCTGGTGAATTGCTATTCATTCCCGTATCAGACCAATGGGAGTGGAATTTCGCCGATTGTCGCCCAGGCTCAGTTTCCGTTCCGACAGGCGATGAATCCGTAATCGAAATCTAAAGGCATCGATCAGGCGCGTTTGCAGATGATCGATCGTGATTTCCCTGACACCCGTGCAATGATGACGACAACAGTCTCCAGATTCTGGAGGCTGTTTTTTTTATGGGGCAGGATTTTGCGTCGCAGTTTTTCGGCGTCGATGGGAATGTGTCGGGCTTTGATGACGAGTTCATGACAGGCATGGTGGCGGAAGTAGTCGCGGAGGGCGCGTTCGTCAAAATCAAGGATCTCGATGACTTCGAAGATGGATGCAAACGGGGTTGTGAGATGTTGAGTTGAGGTGAGATATTCTTCGGAGTCGTCGAGTCGATTGACTTGAAGTTCGCCGGAGAGGACATCCACCAGTCCAGCCCTGACGACAGCCGGATCAGGATCATAGACGTATGTTTGGACGTCTGAGTAGTTGGCGAGGACTGAGAGAGGGTGTCCGCTGAGCGTGGCAGCCTCGGGGAGGATGGTGGCGCGCCAAGGGGATGAGCTGGCGAGTTCGCCGAACCAGATGGTGGCTTCTTTGCATTCGCCGTTGAGGCTGATGAGTTCGACTTCAGCGCCTGGAAATTTTCCCCCGAAGTTACTGGCCGGGCCGAGTTTGATTGCTCCACCGCGAAACCGACTGGGGAGAGTCTGCAGAAATTCCAGCGGAGGGTGATACTGTTCGAGTTTTAATGTTGGGCGGTCATGTCCGGGGAGGGCACGTCGGTCGGGGTCGATATGCACGAGATGTTGTGGGGCAGAGATTTCTTCGGCGCGCGCGACGCGGGTTTGAAATTGCTGCTGGCCGCCATATACGTTGACGTTCCATTGGGCCATCAATGTGGCCAGGGGGTCAAGGTCGACAGCGATGACGGGTTGATGTTGGGAGATGGCCAACGCGTCTCCTCCAAGACCACAGCACAAATCATAGACGTCACCGCCGGCGTGGGCGAAGCGTTTGGCTTTGTAGAGGGCGACCGTTTCGGAAGTGGCCTGTTCGAGTCGCTGTCTGTCAAACCACATCTGGCTGGCACGCGAGAATTTTTGAGCGGCGGAAAGACGAAGTTTATGCAGGGTCATGGCCAGACTGACCAACGATGCGGGGTAGTCTTTGCGGAGGGTCGTTAATAAGGCGAGGTCTGAGCCTGTCCCCTGGGAGATGGCATCGATCAACTGTGGCATCTCGTAGAGTTGCTGATAGGCAGAGAGTTGCGAGTGATCCGTTTGTGTCATGGAAGAAATTTCGATGCAGAGCAGGAGCGTTTAAGTTCAATTTTTAGATGGGGAGAGTTTTCAAGCGGGTGATGGCGGCTTGAAGCTGGAGTTGGTATTCGTGGTGATGGTCGGGTGTCAATGGGATCTCTAAGAATCGAGGGGCCGGGTCAAAATAGCAGAGTCGGATGGAATGTGGCAGTGAGCCGAAGGCTTTTTGGCAGGCGATTGAATAAATTGAGAGTTGAAACCCGTAGCTTTTTATCGCGTGTTGCCAGTTTCCGGGCCACCGCCCTGTTTTATAGTCGACCAGATGCCAGCGATCGTCTTTGAGGTAGAGGCAGTCGATAGTGCCGGTGACGACGTGATTTGCGTGTGGCTTTGAAGTCGCGGGGAGACGCAGTAAAAATGGCATTTCGCGAACAAGGGTTGTCGCGGTTTTGAGGTCCTGGGCCAGTGGTGATTGGAGAAATGCAGTGAGCATGTTGATGAGTCGGGGATTGTCGAGCTTGTCGGGATTAATTCGTAACTGCAGGCTGACACGCGTGATCAACTTGTCGAGGTTCTGTTTGCCAGCTAAGTCAACCTGTTCGAGGAGTGCATGGACGAGATCTCCGAAGCGTGTCGATTCGAGTTCTCCTGAGGAGAGTGTTTCGACAAAACCAACGGCGTCGATGGCGTTGGGTGGGAGTTGCAGGTTGGATGTCGCAGGTAAGAGGAGGGATTCCAGTTCTGAAACAGAGAATTGATTTCGAAGAGAGTGATCAATGGCGATCGGCTGGGCGAGTGGTCCAAACGAAAGAGGCTCTGCCTGGTAGATCGATTGTGCCAGTTCAGAGAGAGGGACAGATGGCTGACCATGAGAACGACTCTGCTGGGAGTCATGTGGTTGAGGTTTGTCGTGATGGACGTGGATCGTGGGAATTTGATCGTGAGGAATGTGTGAGAGATGGAGTTGGCCGAGGTAGGGATCGGCTATCGGAAGTCCCGTGGCGAGGTCAAATTTTTCTCGGAGTGTCCGCATCCAAAGACTGACACGCTTTGGATCGTCTTCCCAGGAACTGGAGAGGATGAGAAGATCGGCTGCTCGGGTCATTGCGACATAGAGGAGTCTGAGCGATTCCTGATCGTCTTGCTGCTGTTCAAGTTTTTTGAACATATCGAGCATGGGATGCGGTTGTTTCTGGCCGGCGATCTCGGGGAGTTTGACGAGGGGCCCCAGACGTGGATGCATGATCGTGGTGGCGTTAGAAGCCTTTCGGTTGCGATTCATGTCGGCAACGAACACGATCGGAAACTCCAACCCTTTGGACTGATGGATGGTCATCAAGCGGACCAGATTGCCAGTTTCCGGGCTGGTCGTGGCCATTTCTTCTTTGAACTCTTCTTCCACGGATTCAGAAAACGAGCTGATGAACTCTGCCAGAGACATTTCAGGTCGACGGTCAAATTCGCGGGCATGGTCGAGAAGTTTATGGAGGTTGGCTATTTTGCGTGAGCCTAGAAACTCCATGAGCATGGCGGCATCGTATCCGGTTTGATCGAGAGCTGTTTTGAGGAGTTCAGTCAAACTGACTCGATCTTTGATGGCGCGCAGATGAGAGAGAATTTCTCTTGCTCGACGGATCTGGCCTTGTTGCTCGGGGGTCAATCGATCAAGGGGAGAGGTTTCGAGTCTTTGGCTGAGGCCTTTTCCCTGAGTGGCGAGCGAAAAAATCGTGTCGTCGCTCATGCTGAAAAAGGGGGATCTTAAGACGCCCAGAAGGCTGACATCGTCGCTGGGATCGTCGATCGTTTTGAGGAGGTTGACAAGATCGTAGTTTTCCTGTTGGGCGAAGAACGCCTGACCGCCGACAAGATAGTAGTCAATCCCGCAGCGACGTAATTGATGCTCGTATAAGCCGACGTTGCTCAGCGCAGCAAACAGGATCACGATATCCCCCGGTTTGACACGACGAAGTGTGACCTGTCCGGTCGTGCGGTTTTTGTGTGGAATGAGAGGTGTCGGGTCTGAGAGGAGTTGCTCGATGCGGGCGGCGATCCATTCGGCTTCGATCAGACGCTTGCCTTCGGCATCGGGGGATTGCGTGAGATTTGGCTGGGAGGCATCGGCGTCGTCTTCGGAGTCGTCAACCTGATCGGGAAATTCGTCGGTTGGAGCCAGCAGGAATTCGATCGTTGGACGCGGAGTGTACTGAGAGGGATCTCCGGGTGTGAGTGGTTCGTAGTCTGCAAAGAGATCGCCGAAGATGGCGTTTATGAAATTCAAGATTTCCGGTTGGCTGCGAAAGTTTCGACTGAGCGGCAACCGACCTGCCTGGGGAATTTCCTGCCTGAGATTGTGGAAAATCGAGGGGTCCGCACGTCGAAAACGGTAAATGGACTGTTTGCTGTCGCCGACGAAAAAGAGTTTGCCGGTTGTCAGCTCATCGCCACACAAATCTCTGACGATTGCCATTTGAAGGGGGTCAGTATCCTGGAATTCATCGAGCAGGAGAAAATCGATGTGATGGGCAATTCTCTGGCGAGTTGTCGGGTTGTTTTGCAACAGGCGATGCGTTTCGATCAACAGGTCATCAAAATCCAGACAGCCTCGTTCCCACTTTGAGATGCGGTAGGCCTGATTGGCTTTCTGAAAGACGCGAAAGAACATGAGGGCATAGCGGACACCTTCTTGAAGTGTTTGGGGCTCAGGTTGACAAAACTCAAGAAGCGTCTTGGCCTGCTTTCGGACGAACTCAAAGAGTTGCTGAATGTCTTCCTTCGTCTTCTCGTCAGGCCAGGCTTTGGTCGGTATGCCCTGGATTTTGGCGTGCTCGATGAGTTCATTGAGCCAGTCCTGGGTCGGCCCAATGATGACGGGGAGCGAACCATCAGGCTGCGATGTCAGTGCTGACAGCAATGATGCGCGTCGTGTTGAATAGGTCGTATTTTCGAGGATCGTTTTGTGTAGAAGGGCTGTGAGCGTTCTGATTTTTTCGTGGTGACGGAATTCATCGAGAAGAAGAGGCAGGAACTCGGTTTTGAGAATGTGTTGCCAGCGTGTCAGTAGAGATTCTTCATCGAGGAGAGCGAAGTCGTCTGCGTTGAGTTTCAAGCGTTGCTCGACGAGGCTGATGAGAATGGTTTCGACCTGTTCGAGTGAGTAGCGAAAAATGAGATGTTCCAGATCAGCATCGCCGTCAATAAGGAGTTGATGCATTTTGTCGCGGACTGAGATTCGCAGCAACGATTTCTGCTGATCGGCGGTGAGGGTTTCAAATTGGGGATCCAGGCCAGCGTCGATGGCGTGAGCTCTGAGAAGTCCGCTGCAAAAACTGTGGATGGTCGAAATGCGAGCCGATTCAAGTTGTCGGAGGATGTCAGCCCAGTAGTTTCGGTGAGTGGGTGAGGCCTGTTGCAATCGTAGCAGTGTGGCTTTACGAATGCGGTCGCGCATTTCGCGGGCGGCGCGGTCGGTGAAAGTGATGGCGACGACGTTGGAGAGAGGGTTGTCGCGGGTGGCGATGTGAGGCGAAATGAGCGGATCGAGATTTCCCAGAAAACGCTGAGTGAGGACAAAAGTCTTGCCGCAGCCTGCCCCGGCTGAGAGCGCCACCGAGGTGCTTTTTTGTGACAGGGCATTGGCCTGTTGTGCTGTGTATGAAATCTCTGCCATTAATTGGATTCCCCGATGGGATCTTGAAATGTCAGGTCAAGTTTTTTATGCAGCGACTTTTCCATCTGACGGATCTGATTGATGCGGCAGATGAGATGGTAGTCGCAATAGCTGGTGCATTGTTTGTCTGATGAGTAAACGCCGAACTGACCACTTCGAATGCGTCCGACGAGTTGCGGCACGAGGCCATCGACAACTTGTGTGATCAGATCTAACAGTGATTCGTCCAAGGGGAGATAGCTGGCTTTGGATTTGCGCGACTTGTAGCCACCCACAAAACCAGCCGAACGAATATCCCAGTAGCCCATCTGCCAGGGGGTCGCGGCTTCACCGGCGAGTTTGAGTCTGATCGCAGCGATCAGATACAGGGCCAGTTGCAAAGCACGCCCACTGCGCAGTTCCTTTTCATTGAAGCGAGGAGGCTTACCGGTTTTGTAGTCGATCAGGGTGAAGACGGGTCCATCAGGAGTCTGGCCGACATCGATGCGGTCGATCCGTCCACGAATCTGCACGGGCTGGGATGACTGGCCGACGGTCAAGCCAGGGAACGTTTCACCGGTTCCGGGTTGCTGATCGCCGGAGGTGGTTGACAAGTTGCCGAAGGTGACTTCGAGGAGTGACGCTTTCGGCATCGATTTCCACTGAGAACTCATTTCCTGCTGATAGGTTTCGAACTGTCCGCCGTAGTATTGGGCCCATTCTTCGAGAACCTGTCCTTCGATACGATCCAATGCGGCTTGTAACTCATTGTTACTGACGTGCAGATTGAGGGCTTGATGGAGATGGTCTTTCAGGAGGTCTGTGAGTATCAGGTCTTGTGAAGAGTCTACGATGTTGTTGTCGAGAAGTTTGGCATGTAAGCTGGCCAGACAGTTGTGGAAGATCTCGCCACGACGACGTGTTTGTGTGGAGACACGCGGGTCTGAAAGTACGGGGTATCCCAATAAATCTCTGACCATAAAGCGAAACGGACAAGCGGCGTAGGATTCTAGTTGGGTGGCACTAAAAGCAATGCGTTCGGGGAATCGCTGTGCGAGCCAGGCGAGGTTGTCGGTTTCTTCAAGCATGCCTTCGTAGGCGGTGAGGCCTTTGGTGTGAAAACGTGACAATGCAGCTTGCGCGACTGATAAAATGTTGTGGACCGTGCTGGTCTGGCTGGGACTTGCCAACAGGCCGGCGAGATAGCCGGGTTGTTGATTGATGGCCAGATCGACGGCTGCGACGCGCGCCTTGGCTGGAGAGACGACTTCGTCAAGTGTCGGAATGGGATGGAGTCGACCGGCGACTTCCTCCAAAATGGTCTCAGGGGTAAACAGCGCTTTGACCTGTTCCAGAAACGGGCTGGCGAATACCGGTTCGCCTTTATGATTGGTGATGGCGTAACTGAGCGTGAGTTGCTTTCGCGCACGCGTAGCGAGGTGGTAGA
>JBGSVC010000063.1:0-3735 GCA_041753175.1 Planctomycetaceae bacterium | reverse complement strand
ACAATCGCCAGTCTTCTGAAAAGGCTCCATCGGCAATTTCTTTGCCCGCCACTTCTGCGCATCGTTCATATTCCCCGCTTCGAAACAAAGCCTTCGCTTCTGAAATCGTTTCTGCATTCAGATGGGTTCCCAGTCCTAATCCCATTGTCAGGCAGACCACCAACATCGCAGCGAACATCTTTTTCAAACTGCCATCACACATCCCACTCTTTGCAGGATATGCCATCGATGCCATTGTGGACGCAGAGTTAAATATTGAATCTCTTACGTGCAAAGCCAACTCCTTCTCTGATCTGACTCTCAACGGGTCGCTGCATTTTCAAAAGCCAACATGTCATTGTAGGACCCTCGATTTCTCAAATACAAGAAGTCTTTTCAGCTTTCCAGAGAATTGCCAACCGACCGCCCCTCATCAAGAAGTAATTAGGCGCATAAAAAAACCACGTACAGCATTCTGCACGTGGCTATCAGACAGTCAATAATATCAAACATTCGTAACCAAAGTGGACAGAGCGGGAATCGAACCCGCGACACCAGGATTTTCAGTCCTGTGCTCTACCGACTGAGCTATCTGTCCAGACAGGCAACACGCTGTTTGCCAATTTACCCCATAATGATGCCTCTTTAGAAAAGAGAGCAACCTCACGGTCGGTACGCTCAAGACATTCATTCGCAAACAATGTTCACGACAGATCTCGAGCGAACGCACATAATAAGCAGTTCGCATAACGATTTCAACGCCGATGCATCCCTTTTCCGTCTCCTTATCTGCTCTGAGGCTTGGATTTGTCGCAGATTTTGACCCTCCAGAATCGAAGTCAGCCCAAAAACCGTTATAATTGCCATCTTTGATTCCAGATTTCTCCTGCTCTTTAACTTTATATGCCATTGGGAATCTTTCGAAGATGCGCTACGAACACGAACTGGAAGTCGCCATCAATGCAGTGGCCGCTGCTGCCACACTTTGCAAACAGGTTCAGGCGAAAATTGACCCTGATGGCATCGAGAAACGCGATAAAAGCCCCGTCACCATCGGTGATTATCTTTCTCAGGGGATCATTAGCCAGGTCTTGAGCCAGGCATTCCCGGAAGACCCGCTCATTGGCGAAGAAGATGTTGAAGATTTTCAAAGCGACGCCCAGCAGCCTTATGTCGCCGCCGCTCTGGACGAACTTCAACGTGCAAATTCCTCATGGCTCCCTTCTCGAGAACAACTGCTTGAAGCGATTGCCCGCGGCGGTGCTCATTCCAGCAGCGGTCGTTTCTGGACACTTGATCCCATCGATGGAACAAAAGGCTTTCTCCGCAAAGAGCAATATGCCATCTCTTTGGCGTTGATCGTAGATGGTGTGATTGAAGTGGGTGTCTTGGGATGCCCCAATCTCCCGGCCTCGGGCGCAACGCCAATTCTCGGGTCCACTCAGCAAGATTCAGGGACCCTCTTTGCAGCCATTCGGGGAGGAAACGGTGCTTTTTCGGCCTCTTTTGACGATCTGAATCACAGAAATTCGATTCGTGTCTCTTCGGAAATAAATCCTGCGAACATGCGTCTGTGTGAATCGGTCGAATCGGGACATTCTGCTCACGATCATTCCGTCACCGTCGCGAACATCCTCGGCATCAAAGGGACATCAACGCGACTGGATAGTCAGGCCAAATACGGCATCGTCGCTCGGGGCGATGCAGAAATCTATCTCAGGCTCCCCACACGCAAAGGATACAAAGAAAAAATCTGGGACCACGCCGGCGGGGTCATCATCCTCGAACAAGCCGGAGGAGTCGTCACCGATATTGATGGTAAGCCTTTAGAATTTCTCCACGGCCGCGAACTTCTGGCCAATCGGGGCATCGTGGCGTCCACCGGTCCACTCCATCGTCAGATCATCGATGCCATCGCCACTCTGGGTCTTGATCAATAGCATCGCCACCAATCCCGCATCGTTTTCCGAAATATTATATAGCAATAAATCCCTAATTTCACAGCAGTTATGATGTTGTAAGCACTCGAAAGAAAACAGCCCTATGTGGCCCATTTATCTGACACTCGCTCTCACACTGGGGGCCATTGTTGCGATGGCTCGCTACCGCTTAAGCCCCGATGTGGTTCTCTTTGCCTGCCTTGTTGTCTTGATCGCCACGGGTGTTGTTAATGCCAATAAAGCTATCCTCGAAGGCTTTGGAAACTCCGCGATCGCGACTTTATGCGCGTTATTCATTGTCGCGGAGGGTGTCAGGCAAACCGGTGCCATCAGCTACGTTGTTCAAAGACTCCTCGGCCAGCCTAAAAATCGTATTGATGCTCAAATGAGAATCATGGTCCCCACCGCCATCATGTCGGCGTTCATCAACAATACCCCCGTGGTCGGCATGATGATGCCGATCGTCGATGAATGGGGGCGGAAATGGAAAATCTCGGTCTCCCACCTGATGATGCCCCTCAGTTATGCCACAATCCTGGGAGGGATGTGTACTCTGATCGGCACCAGCACGACACTGGTCCTTAACGAAAAGTTGAAGTCGATTGCGCCTGAGTCTGCCATCGGCATGTATGATATCGCCTGGATTGGGATTCCCGTCACCATCGTGGGCATCCTCTTCATTATGGTCACCAGTCGCTGGCTCCTTCCTGATCGAAAGCCCGTCATGGACAAGCTTCAGGAAGTTCGTGAATACACGATCGAAATGCTCATCGCCTCTCACAGCCCCCTCGTCGGACAAACCATCGAATCTGCCGGTTTGCGTCATCTCCCCGGCGCCTATCTGGTCGAAGTTGATCGCGACAACGATGTTATTGTCGCGGTTTCCCCCCAAACACGACTCGAAGCCAACGACCGTCTGATCTTCGTGGGCGTCGTTGAATCCGTCATCGACCTCCAGAAAATCCCCGGCTTGACTCCCGCAACCAATCAGGTCTTTAAACTCGACTCCCCCCGTTCGCAGCGGGTTCTTATTGAAGCGGTCGTCTCCAATACCTGTCCCCTTGTCGGTATCACCATTCGCGAAGCTAAATTCCGGACCCGCTACAACGCCGCTGTGATCGCGGTGGGCAGGAACGGCGAACGCGTAGCAGGAAAAGTTGGTGATATCGAACTCTTCCCCGGCGATACACTTCTCCTGGAAGCTCATCCTTCTTTTGTCGAACTCCACCGCAATTCACGTGACTTCTTTCTTGTCAGCGCGGTCGAAAACTCGACTCCACTCAGACATGACAAAGCCTGGATTGCACAAATCCTGCTATTGGGCATGATTATCGCCGCCGGCTTTGAAAGCTTTGGAATGCTAAAGGCTTCTTTTGTCGCTGCCGTATTGATGCTTGTGACACGCTGCGTGCGTGTCGAAGAAGCCCGACGTGCCATCGAACTCCCCGTCATTCTGACGATCGGCTTCGGACTTGCTCTCGGCGAAGCAATGCGTTCCAGCGGCACAGATCTCTTTGTGGCCAAGAACATGATGTCCCTTGTGGCAGACTCCCCCATCGGCACACTTGCCATTATCTACCTGTTGACGATGGTCATGACCAACCTTATCACCGCCAAAGCAGCTTCCATGATGATTTTGCCTATCGCGCTGGCCACTGCCGCCAATCTGGGTGTCTCTGCCACGCCGTATGTCATTGCTATTATGATTTCTGCAGCGTGCAGCCTGGCGACTCCCATCGGCTACCAGACAAACCTCATGGTCTTGGGGCCGGGGGGGTATCGCTACGAAGATTTCTTCCGCATGGGGGGGCTCCTC
>JBGSVC010000062.1:0-3086 GCA_041753175.1 Planctomycetaceae bacterium | reverse complement strand
GGGGAATTCACCATGCTGGAACTCGCCGAGTTGGTCCTGAAAAAGGTCGGCGGACCCTCAAGAATCACTTATTTGCCGCTGCCGGGGGACGATCCGAAACAACGACAGCCGGATATCACGCTGGCGAAAAAAGAACTCGGCTGGGAACCGAAGGTGTCCTTGGAAACCGGGCTGGACTCCACCATCGACTACTTCCGCAAGCTGCTGGCGGATGGGTGACAGTCTCTAACATTTTCTAACGGATGGGCAGCTTGTAGAGAACCTCGTCCCAGGAGGAAATCCCGACAGTCTTCAAATACGGCTCCATTGCCGATTTCTGCGCGGGAGTTCCCAAGGCTTGGTAGAGATGCCAAATCGGTTTTTTCCCCAGAGGATCTTCCTCGTCATCATCAAACTTACGTAAGCCGATTCGCAATCCCCCTTCGTTTCGGTTGTCAATCCAGTTGTGATACTGCCACCCTTTGATCGACGATAAGTTTTCCATCTTTTTCCACGCCACCGCCATCCCTGCCGCCTGGTCCTCCAACGATTTTGGAGAATAGTCTTTTGAATTAAATCCATTTTCCGAAAGGTGGACTGGCCTTAATTGTCCCTGGTATCGCATGGAGGGCTGTTTCATAAAGGCGTCGAGCACTTCCAGATTCCAGGGCGTGATTTTTTTTGTTTGAAAGCTAAAAGTCGCCTGACGATCTTCCCATGTGCGCGGGTTGAATAACGACTGCGGATACGGGTGATAAGCCAGCCCCCAGGCAAAATCCCCTTCTGTCCGACAATAAGCCGACAAGAGTTCTAACATCCGTTTCGAACCGTAAAACTTTTTCTGTCCTGCATCTGCCCAATGATGCGTCAAGGTGATCATGGCACGTGCATGCGGATCATACTGGTTGGCGATCAACTGTAAGAGCCGCATCGAGCGCACATAAAGATCCATATAAACGACATCCTCAATTTCCCCGGCGTTTGTCCAAACCCAGCCTGCATCAATCTCGTTGTGCATGATCCAATGATGGACCCGACCATATTTCCCATCCGCGCGTGAGTAACGTTCCGCCAGACAATTGAGGATGGCTCCGTAATATTCAATGCCCTCGCGTGAAGTGACATTCGGCATCGCGAATTTTCCTTCGGGATCAGCGTTGGGATGCGCCAACAATTTCCCTTCTTTGTCACGAGAACGTCCGACCTGATTAACGAGCAAAATCGCCATCACCATCACGTCGTGGCGAGCTGCTTCCAGAAAGACTTGATCGAAGCGACGAAATGCCGATTCATCGACATAATACGTTTCTCCCTGCCAGACAAATGAACTTGCATCATCCTGCGGAGTCAGGCTGACGAATTGATGCAACCCAAACAGATTCACTGTCACCGACGCAATCCCCAGTTCGTTCAACTCATCTTCTTCCATCTGACGTCGAGGATTCCACCCTCCCAAACCTTTCTTGGAACGTAATTCCACGATAGGCAGATCTGGAGATCGACACGCAATTGAGTCGGCATAATGACCAGCACTTAGGGCTTCCAGATTGTCCTCAACACGTCGAAAAATCTGCCAGCGCACGCTGAACCGGTCATAGTCTTTCCCCCCTCTCTGGATTTTACGAGGCAACGTCAATACAAACTTCTTCTGAACATCCAGTTTGATCGGCGTTTGCGAGAGCACGTTCGTGGGCTGCCCTTCAATTGTCTCCATCGGCACATCACACAAAAACAATTGATCATTCGCTCCGGACACATGGCCCTCAACTTGGATCGTTTCCGTCCCAACGTTCACACGCGTGACGTTTGCAGAATACGTTGTGTTCAAGTAACGATTCAGATCATCGACGTTTCCCACACTGGCCAGAGCAGCCGTGGGTTTCTTCTCAAATTCCCCGGGTTGCATCGGCCGAATGCGAACATTTCGCAGTTGTAGAATTTGTCCCTCTTCGAGTTTTAAATCGAGCCGTAATGACGACCACTGGTCGGGCAGGTTCTTGTCTGCTCGACTAATCAAGGCGCGATAGGAACTGAATACTTCGCTGTGTCCCATCGCTGGTAAAAATTGAGCCGACTTTGGCTCAAATGGAGGACCGGCCAGACAGGCAAATGTCTTCACGCCCCCCTCGCAAAAGTATTCCCATTCGAGCACCAGATCTTTCTCATCGCGATCGATGTGTTGTGGTGTCAGTTTCAATGACTGAGGACCCCTGACTTCATATGTCCCAGCAGAGACTTCCTCAAAAGCAGGCGATGGACCGTTCATCCTCTCGACAGTCACCGCTACGCCTGTTGCAGGCGCAGCATCAGCGATTGTAACAGTTAACTCACATAGCAGCGCCACACAAACACACCAAAGCATGCGCTCGGCACCGCCGAATTTTCGGTTGATCATGATCGTTCTCAAATCGTTTCTGGAGGGCAGGTTGAGGAAGGAAAACAGGAGGGATCAAACATCGAGACATGATCGAGCAGACCATTCATTTTCTCTATGGGCGGCATGAGTTCATGGATCGAATTATTTATCAGTTCAGGCAGGGGAATTCATAACAACGAATACTCAAGTATGCGCGTTTCATTTTCATATCAAATTAATTCTCGGTTTTGGCAACGACAGGGTAACGATCTTTTAATTCCTCGGGCATCGCAGCGGGGACATACATCGTTCCACTGCCACGATCTCCTAAGGGATGATAATCAAAACTATTAACCGTCGAAACAGGCTCGTAGGACTTCTCGCCACTTTCCTCACGCCACCAGGTTGTCCAAAGAGCATTCATCTTTGAGACGACGTCCGGGTTCTCGTCAGCGAGATTCCGACATTCAAACGGATCTTTCTGGACATCATACAATTCCCATCCACTCCCATCGACTTCAGCTAATGTCCAGGAGTTATCCCGAATCGCGCGGTGGTCTTGATATTGGAAAAACATCGGCTGGCTGCGCGTCCACGCTCGTCCCTGGATTAATTCCAGACAAGACTCCCCCTGCATCTTCACGGTTTTGATGTCAACTCCTGCTGCCTGCAACAGCGTTGGAGCCAAATCAACAACATGCAACTTCGCAGATTCGATTCGTCCCACAGATTTTAGACCCAAAGGCCATTT
>JBGSVC010000061.1:0-9396 GCA_041753175.1 Planctomycetaceae bacterium | reverse complement strand
GGGTATTGCCATGAAAGTTCGTGCCAGTGTCAAACGCATCTGCGAACACTGCAAAGTGGTTCAACGCAAGGGCAAAGTCTATGTCATTTGCTCGGCGAATCCACGACACAAGCAGCGTCAAGGCTAGGGATTTCAAGGTTTTCGTCCTCTCGCTCCTGTTCATCAGGCATGGACGCGCGACTTCCTTTGAAATCAGTTTTCAACCTCGATCAAAGGCCTTTTGCCTTTGATTTTCATAATTTTGATCAACGTATTTTGGATTGATTCGGAGTTCGCCTATGCCTCGGGTTCAAGGGGTCGACCTTCCCAACGATAAACCGTGTTACATCTCTCTGAGCTACCTTTATGGGATCGGGAAAGTCAATTCTGTCGAAATGTGCCGCACCTTGGGCATTGATCCTCAGATGAAGGCCAAAAGCCTGACTGATGACGATTTGGCTCGCATTAACTCCCTGCTCGATACCGATTACGTCATCGAAGGTCAGCTTCGACGACAAATTGGCCAAAATATTCAACGTCTACAAAGTATTCACAGCTACCGCGGCATTCGTCACCGCAAGGGGCTTCCAGTCCGCGGACAGAATACGCAGACCAACGCACGGACTCGCAAAGGGGTCCGCAAAACTGTCGCCGGTAAGAAGGGCGTCAAGGATATGAAACACTGATCCTCCTCTGGCAGGATCTTGTTTCCTCGAAATCCTTTTCACCCCATGGCAGCTACCGAAAGTCCACTTTCGGCCAGTCTGTCAACCAGCAGACGACGATCTGCACCAATTCAACAACTGTTATCTGGCTTCGAACTGATTTGAATCTCCATACATCAGTCGACGCATCATTTATCGAGTATCTGACTTAAGTAAGCGAGTAGAGCCGTGGCTAACGTCAAAAAGAAAAAGATCCGCAAAAACGTCACGCGGGCAATCGCGCATATTAAAGCGACCTTCAATAACACGATGGTCACGATCACCGACACCAACGGTGAAGTCCTGTGCTGGGCCTCCGCAGGAACCAGCGGGTTCAAGGGAAGTCGAAAAAGCACTCCCTTTGCTGCTCAGCGTGCCTCGGAAATCTGTGCAGACCGTGCTCGCAAATTCGGAGTCCGGGAAATGGAAGTTCGAGTCAAAGGTCCAGGCTCAGGACGCGAATCAGCGATTACCGGTTTGCAAACTGCCGGCATCTCTATCAAACTGATCGAAGATGTCACCCCACTGCCACACAATGGATGTCGTCCCCCCAAACGACGACGCGTCTGATCCTCCAACACCGATCCGGGGAATCGCTGTGTGCTGATTTTCCCCTCACTATCTCGCAGACATGGATGTCAAACGCTGACAGGGATGATTCGAAAACCCTCAGCAACAGTCGCCCGGATGGCTGCCCTTGCTTTTCACGAAACTTGTTACATGATACTGGAGATTACATATGCGGATTCGTTGGCGTGGTTTAGAACTCCCCAGTCGTGTTGTCCCTGATGCCGCTACCGCCACCAGCCGATACGGAAAATTCACCGTCGAACCGTTCGAACGCGGTTTCGGCTCGACAATTGCCAACAGCCTGCGTCGGATTCTGCTGTCCAGCCTCGAAGGCAGCAGCGTCACCCGAGTGAAAATTCAAGGCGTTCAACACGAGTTCACCTCGATTCCCGGAGTTGTCGAAGACATCACCGATATCTGCCTGAATCTGAAATCGGTCATTGTCAAAAATCATGGTCTGAGCACCAAAACACTTCGCATCGAGCGTCATCACCGTGGCGTGGTGACTGCCGCCGATATCGTCGGCGATGATCAAGTCGAGATCATGAATAAAGATCTCGTGATTGCCACCATGACGGACGATGTTCCTCTTTATATCGAGCTGACCGTCGAAAACGGTCGCGGATACATCCCAGCCAACGAGCACTATCAGCAGGAAACAGAAGTTGGCGTCATCCCATTGGATGCGATCTTCTCCCCCGTTGAACGCGTCCGTTATGCCGTCCTGGAAACGCGCGTCGGTCAGCGGACTAACTACGACAAACTCATCATGGAAATCTGGACCAACGGTACCGTCAAGCCTGAAATGGCTCTTGTCGAGGCCGCCAAGATTCTCCGTAAGCATCTCAACCCCTTCATCACCTACAAAGAGCCAGGTCCAGAACTGCGACCCGATGGCGGCCTGCTCGGCATGATGGAACAGACCGGTTACTCTCCAATCGATCTGGAACTCGAAGAAAAACTCAATCAGTCTTTGGCTGAACTGAATTTGTCGGTTCGTGCAACCAACTGCCTCGAATCCGAAGGCATCAACACCGTTCGCGATCTTGTCACCCGGACCGACGATCAACTCCTACAGGTTCGCAACTTTGGTGAAACCACTCTGGTGGAAGTCCGTGAGCGTCTTGGAACAATCGGATTAAGACTCGGCATGAAATTGCCCAAGTCAGCCTCTGCAATCTAGACCATCTTTTCAAAGATGGTTTGTGTAGCCTATTTGATTCCCCTTTGATTATCGAATGCGACTGGTATTCCTATGAGACACCGTAATAAAGGCCGCAAACTCGGCCGTAATGCATCGCACCGTAAAGCGATGTTTCGCAATATGGCCGTCAGCCTGATTATTTCCACACGCGTTGACGAAGCGGCTGAAAACGCACCCAAGGTCCCCGGTCGAATCATCACGACGGTTCCCAAGGCCAAGGAAATTCGTCCGCAGGTTGAAAAGCTCATCACCCTGGCGAAGAAATCTCTCAAGCACCGTGAAGCTGCCAAGGAATTCGCCACCACCGCCGAGAAAAACTCTGCCACCTGGGAAACCTGGCGAAAAAGTGACCAGTGGCAAAAATGGTCCGCCGCAATTGCACCAGCCATCACCTTGCGTCGCCGGGCGTTCGCTCAACTGCGAGACAAAGCCGCTGTCCAGATCCTCTTTGATGAACTCGCCTTCCGCTTCCGCACTCGTGAAGGAGGCTACACCCGCATCGTGCGACTGGCGACTCCGCGTCTGGGCGACAACGGTGCCCGAGCCATTCTCGAATTTGTAGGCGAAAACGATCGCGTCAAACGCAAAAAGCGAACCGCACCGATCGTGGAAGCAGAATCAGCACCACAGGAAGTTGTTGCTGAATAAGTCGCTGCTGATCACGACCAGTGCAATCTGAACTCAAACACCCTCCACATGTTGGCGGGTGTTTTTTTATGCGCCGCAGGTCTCACTGCTGCGGCCTGATTTTCCCTGGCTTTATTGTTTCGTCAGCCACAAATTCTGGCATTTCATAAAAATTTGCGTTTGAACTGTTCGATAACTACGGTAGAATAGTTGTTGAAACAACTGTCCGTTTTGTTCAATCTTGTTTTCGTTCTGACACATCTGGATGGCGTCTGAAACTCTTGGCAAGGTGACATATGATCAATACAAAAACTGTATCTGTGCAATATCCTCAGCCTGATGTCTCTGGAAATTACGATGCGATTGTCATTGGTGCCGGTCCCGCAGGGGCCACCACCGCAGCCTTGCTGGCCAAAGGAGGAGCCAGGACCCTGTTATTAGAACGCTCAGCCATTCCCAGATTTCACGTCGGCGAGTCGCTGATTTCGCGGACTTTTGACGTCTTGGACGAGCTTGATTTGGTTGATCGCCTGAACGCCTCGTCCTTCCCTCGCAAATACAGCGTTCAGTTTGTCGCAGAAAACGGCAAAGTTACCGCCCCTTTCTACTTCGATGACTACATCAAGCACGAATCTTCCGTCACCTGGCAAGTCGAACGTGGGGTCTTTGATCAGTTGCTGGTCGAGCGAGCCAGCGAGTTAGGCGCCACCATTCGACAAGACGCTCACGTCATGGACGTGCTTTATAACGAAGACGGGGCAGTGAGTGGAGTCAAGGTGAAACTCGGGCACGGGCCTGATCATCCTGCTGAAACCCGATCGATTCACGCCCGAGTTGTCGTCGACGCGACCGGTCAATCTTCATTTCTTGGCAATCGATTGGGAGTCATCAAAAAGGACGACCGTCTTCAAAAAGCCACAATCTGGACCTACTTCGAAAATGCTGTTCGCGACGAAGGCAAAGACGAAGGTGCTACCATCATCATGCAAACGCCGGGCAAAAAGACCTGGTTTTGGTATATCCCGCTCTCCAATAACATCGTCAGCGTCGGATGCACAGGAAGCATGCGCTACATGACCGACAAATCCCGAGGCGGAATCGAAGCCGTTTTCAACGATGAACTGCAGCGGTGTGCTGAAATGAAAAGACGACTCGAACCCGCTACTCGTGTGCGTGATTTCTTCACCACCAAAGATTTCAGCTACCGAGCCACGCAAACCGCAGGAGACGGTTGGTGCCTGGTGGGAGATGCCTTCGGCTTTATTGATCCCGTCTATTCCTCCGGCGTTTTATTAGCGCTGAAGTCGGGAAAGTTTGCCGCCGACGCGATCTTGCAAGGCCTGGCCAACAACGATGTATCCGGTGAGCAATTGGGCGCCTGGAACACGTCCTACTGTCGTGGCCTGGAGAATTTTAAGCGACTCGTCTATGCCTTTTATGCTCCGGATTTCAGTTTCGGGAGCTTCTTTATGAAGTTTCCCGAACATCGCAACCGGATGACAGACATTCTCATGGGCGATGTCTTCCGACCAGAGGTCGAAGCGATTTTTGAAGATATGGGCGATGTGATGCCGCCGTCTGATCTCCAAGAAGAATGCGTCGTCAGCATGGCCTGAGTGGAATGATCAGGCTCAAAGTGTATGCGAGTATTCAAGAAAAAAGCGATGCTTCCACAAACATGTCGGAAAGCATCGTCTTTTTATTTCGTCAGCGATCATGCATTCAAGTCGCGGCAGAACGCGGAAAGACTGCAGGCATTCAAGCCGCAGCGATCTCTATTTTATAGCGACCAAACTACGGGCGAATGGCAGGTTGTGCCTTGTGACAGCGTTTACATCGGACTTTTTTGCGAACGATCGCTCCGCATTTGGAGCAGCGCTGATTCTTGAGTTGGAGACGATATTTGGTGCGTGGACGGAAAGACATTGTGAGAATCCCTTAAGTCGGACAGAAACATTCATCGAATCGGATTCTCGCGGGTCCTTTCAAATCGAATGGGCGCATGAATCAATCGGAAGCGGAAAAGGATACTGGAATTGACAGGTAATTTCAACTCAGAGGCATGGCCAGTCCCTCAACTTGCGATCTTTAGGGCATTTTTTTCAGCGAACCAGCCTCGAATGAACCTTGTCAGGCCCGCGATGATTCGCTAAATTGTCGCCAGACTCATGAGAGGTTGCATGGAGGCTTACGAGCCTTGAGATTTTCCAGCAGTCTCCAAAAGTTAATTCCCAGACAACAGGCATCCTCTTTCGCAAGAGTTGTTTGGATCTCGTCTAAGAAATACAGTTTAGAATTAACTAATACAGTTAATAAATACAGTCCGGTAGTGTAACGGTAGCACAACTGATTTTGGTTCAGTTAGTTCAGGTTCAAATCCTGGCCGGACTATTTTTGCTGAGAACCCGCTTTGTCTAAAAATTCTGCTTGTCAAAATTCTGCTTGTCACCTGTCTCTGCGATAGGCAGAAACAGCGTCTTTGCTTTTAACATCAGTTTTGCCTTACTGATCTGAATCCACTTTCAGAAGCTGTCATTGCCCCGAAGTGCCTGCCCCGGAGTGCCTCGAAATCCTGTCACGACGACAATCTCCTCAGGCATAAGCCCACATCGCCAAGAGTAACTATGTCCCACGCGCGATCGCTCGACGATTCCACGAAAACAGGGAACTGATGGATGACGCAGCCACACGTCATGCAGCCAGTGCAGAAGCATTCACCATTTAGAGTGCGCGGATAATACAGGCGGCACTTTGGCCGATTGAGGTCCGATTAACGCTCATCGCCAATGAGTTTCGCAGCGGCATCGTTTGTCGGTGCACCACATTCAAAGGACAACCCGGATCAGGGTATTCATAGTTCAAAGTAACGGGCAATTCGCCGTGACGCAGTGCCATCAGGCTTCCCGCCAATTCGACGGCACCAGTGCCAGCATCAAATGTCCCGAAATAACTCGACAAAGCCGTGACGGGAATCTTCTCCACCGCCATTCCCAATGATTGATGATAAGCTCGGGCTTCAACGAGATCATCGGGTTGCGTGGACTTGCCATGAGCATTGATGTGCCCAATTTCGTCTGGTCGCACGTTCGAGCGTCGCATCGCAGCATTCATCGCCCGCATCAAACCTGTTCCCGCGCCAGTTGTTTCAGAATTGAAACCATCACAACCAGCTCCAACACCCAGTAGTTCGGCATAGATATCAGCACCGCGTGCCCGGGCATGCTCGTATTCTTCAAGCACAAACACAGCCGCTCCTTCGCCGACGACTGTTCCATCGCGTTGTCGGTCAAACGGACGACAGGCCCGCAAAGGATCGCCATCGCGTCGCGAAAGGCTTTCGAACAGGTTGAGTCTGGCGATATCCAGTGGATCAGTCATCGAGCTGCACGCTCCCACGATCATGACATCAGCGGCTCGGCGTTCGATCGTTCTCATCGCTTCTGCAAGCGCCAGCAGCGCTGAAGATTCACGTGAGGTAATCGTATTATTGGGACCTTGAGCATTGTGTTCGATGGCGACATGGCAGGCTGGCATGTTTGGCAATTGTTTGAGCAACCACAATGGGCAAATCCGTCCCATGCGATCTTCACCCCAGCGTGTGAACATCTCTTCATCATCAGGGTCGGAGCCATGTGAGGCTGCCCCAACGAGTTCATCAGGTGTTGACGAAATCCGGCCCGCTCCAAATTCAACGCCCATTCGCTGGGGGTCAACGGTGCCCGGAAGAATGCCGGAATCTTTCATCGCAATCGAAGCGGCACAAACACCCAGTTGAATATCGCGCGACATCACCTTCAAAAACTTCTTGTTGTACAAATAGTCAACAGGATTAAAGTTCTTGACTTCCGCAGCGAATTTGGAAGGAAGCGAATGTGTCGGCATGGAATTCAGGAAATCGACGCCAGAACGGGCCGATTTCAAACTATTCCAAAAGTCGACCTTCCCGATACCAATCGGAGAAATCACACCTAAGCCGGTAATCACAACACGTGGATACTGAAAAGTTGACATCTGTGCGCAACCTTACATGTAACAATGGCTTATGTCAAAAAATGACGTCCGCCGTTCGTCACAAACCGATGCGTGGGTCACCCAGTTTGGATGAGAATGTCTGCATGTGGAAGAAGGAGGGGACACAATCAGATCGAAGCCGTCAGACCAACTGCGTTCGACGAATGTGTCGGGAATGTACCGGGTCTTCCAAATTCTTGATAGACAGTAATCGTACCATGAACAACTTTGAAAAGAAGTTCATAAACACTTACCGAAACCTGTCATCAAAAACTGATGACCGATTTTAACAAAAACAAGGTCGAAACCTGGACGATCAAAATGATCAGAGAGAAGGGAATCGTGTTCCCCCAGCCAAAAAACACGACCAAAGAAAGGATTCTGTGGTGTGTCGATGAAGTTAAAACTTGCCCAAAGGTCCCCACGATCAGGCACGTAACAACTGCATCATCCCTGATTATGGGACCTTACGACCGAAAAGTCAAGAAAAAACGACTTCGACCCAAAACCAATCAATTGTGACTGATCAGTTCGCGCGCCTTCTAGACCTTATCCTTCCAATCCATCGACCATTTGTCGTCTGTTCGTCCAACATAAGTTTTACAACCACAACCCGTACCGCCAAAACCGTCTTGACCACTTCTCACTGGTGGCATAGGTTTCGCCGTTCTCGGCAAGTTGGCTTTGCAATCCGCATGTCGACTTCTGAGAAAACCACACATCTCAAATCACGCCTGTGTCATTCTCACCTCAACTCACATCGTCATTTCACATCGTCATCTCACATCGTCCTCGAAACTCTCAGCGCGTTCCCCGAATCGTTGATAGTTCGACCCCCCACCTTTAGTTGCGAACGGATTTTCCCAAACGCGCTTGACCCTGTTCTCAACAGAACAGCCGGATATGAAAAGTGCGTCTTGAACATCCTGGAGTCCGCCTCATGGCCAATCGCGGTATGACAGTCACCTCAATCGATCAAGACGCAGTACATCCAACCAGAGGGCGTCGATCAAAGATCAAGACCCATCTGCTGCTCGGCATCTCCTGGGGAATGACCGCTTTGCTCCTGGGACTGACTGGCTGCTCAAGCCTTCATCTCTCTAAACTCTTCGAACCGAAAGCAAAATTCGTCAACGAGACCGGCGACGAAGACGAATTCCGCACCGACCAACAACTCGACGACTACCGCCCTCCGATGATTGGCGACCATACCATCGTGACCGGGACAAATCTCGTCACCCTCGAAGGAGTTGGCTTAGTCACCGGTCTGCCCAATACCGGCGGCGATCAAGCCCCCGGCTACGAGCGAACCGCTCTTCTCGACGATATGCGACGACGCAAAATCCCCAATCCCAACGGAATCCTCCAATCTCCAACCACGGCTCTCGTCGTCGTGCGTGCCTATCAACCTGTTTTGGCTCAACCCGGCGATCGCTTTGATGTCGAAGTAAGACTCCCCGACGGCAGCAGCGCCACCAGCCTCAATGGTGGCTGGCTACTGGAATGTGATCTGGCAGAAAAAATGGTGGTCGAAGGAGCACCTCGACCATTAGAAGGAAATATCGTCGCTCGAGCTTCAGGACCCATTTTGGTTGGGATTGAAAACTCCAAAGCCAGCAATGGTCTGGTCAGCGGAAATACAGGACGCGGAAAAGTTGTCGGCGGGGCCATCTCAAAAACCTCACGCGACCTCTCCTTGTTTCTCAACAGTGATTTTCGCAGCGTTCGTAACTCCCGCCGGATCGCCACCCGCATCGGCGAAAGATTTTTTGACTACGATCAATATGGCCATCGTGTCCCGCTGGCTGATCCCAAAACCGATGTCAAAATCGTCTTGAACATTCATAAATCCTACAAAGAAGATTTCCCACGCTACTGGCAGGTCATTCAGAATATTTCCTTTAAAGAATCAGAAGTCGAAAAACGGGTCCGCATGGAACGCTTGCGAGACGAACTTTCCAACCCAGATAAAGCCGAAGATGCCTGCCTGCAACTTGAAGCCGTCGGTAAAGAAGCCGTCCCCATTCTCTATGAAGGTCTGAAAGCCCCCACGTTAGAGTGTCGCTACTATGCTGCCGTTTCCTTGGCATATCTGGGAGACATGAAGGGTCTGGAAGTCTTGTATGAAGCAGCCCGCGACGTCCCGGCGTTTCGCATCTATGCCCTCCTGGCGATGGCTGTTTCCAAAGATGCCGAAGCCATGATTTACCTGCGTCGGCTTCTTGATGAACCCAGTATCGAAACCCGCTATGGTGCCTTCCGCGCCATGACATTCATCGACGACAACGATCCCTACATTCG
>JBGSVC010000060.1:0-12525 GCA_041753175.1 Planctomycetaceae bacterium | reverse complement strand
GCTCGCGTTTGAAAAAAGCATCGCCAAGATTGAAACCACCGCCATTGCATATCTGCTGTCACAAGAGTTTCAAAACCATCAAAGAACGCTCTTTGGAGCTGGCACGACGGCCCCAGACGACCAGACATTCGGCTTGTTTTCGTGGTATGCACACATACAGGCCTACCTGCGAGCTAATAGCATTTTTCACCGCATCATCTCACAACCCGGGATGCTGCCTGGGGTTATTCTGCAAGATGTCGTCGAAAGACTTTTGCCGGACGCCAATATCGAAGATGCACAAATTCCTCTGACAATCGTTGCCGCCGACTTGAAAAGCGGCCGACTTGTCATGCTTGAAGAGGGCTCTATCAGGTCAGCCGTCAAAGGGTCGTCAGCCCTGCCGGGAATTTTCCCACCTGTGGAACTGGGAGATATGTTGCTGTGTGATTGCGGCAACTTTTATACACTCCCTTCGAGTGTGGCGAGATGTTATACGAACAAATTTGTACTCGGGATCGAAGTCAGTTGTGATGTCAAACCACTAAAAGCGTGCAAAACCGCCTTGGAAACGTTGGTGAGAGTAGACGAAATCGGCGAACTGTTTTGGCGTCAACAAATCCGATCCAGTGCCAACTACATCCTCAGACCCGATGTGTCCAAATTGCAATGGTTCGATTTTTCGTCAGCCGACAAAATGATTGATGTGGGTCGTCAAGCGGCTTATGCGGCGCTTCCAGAAATTGAGCAGGCCTACGAAACGATGCGTGATTATGATCCTGCGTCCGATCATCTCAATTCGTGCCCGCGATAATTTAGCCAGACGTGGTGATATTGAACTCAACACGGGATACTCAGAGCAAACCAGCAAATAGCACAACCCATTAATTTTCAACAGACTACGAGGACGTCACTTTGGATTGCCAGTAGTGTTTGATAATTCCCATCATCCGCTCAACTTGAGGATCACCCTGGGCGACCTGTGCACCCTGTGTCAGGGTAGCCGTCATCGGACGCATCGTGGTCTTGGCATCCAGTTCATTGGCGGGATCGGTATCACGCTCTGCAAGCGAATCGATCACATCTCTGCCGGCAAGAGTTGTATCTCCATCGACGATGGGCAATTGATCTTCGTCGTTGAGCCAATGAGCGATGTCGTTATCAGAGGCAGAGTGATGACGGTCGGTCCGTAGGTTGCCGATAGACGCTTTTCGCCCGCCGACTCCCACGGGTTTTTTGGAGCCCGAAAGTTCGAAAATCATGGGACCGATGTGCAATGTGTCGCCTGGAGCCAGTGGCGTGACACCATTGATCACCATTCCATTAACGAACGTCCCGTTGCGACTATTGAGATCTCGAACCAGAATGTCCTTGCCTTGCCGCATGATCAGGCAGTGTTCGCGGCTGACTTCCTTTGACGCGATTCTGATTTTGCAGGTCTCATCGCGACCGATGAACACCTCATCTTCCAGAATTTGGACATGTTTGCCTTTGAGCTTGCCAGTTGTCACGATGAGGCTTGCCATGCAATTCGCCCTGTAAAACGGCCCCGAACAGAAAGTGAAAGACTTCGATCGAAAAAAGGTATCACCACCAAGATCATGGTTCTATCTCAAAGACCACGTGTTGAGGAGATCACTTTATAAAAATCGCGAGCGTCAAATCTATGAATAGAGTTCGGATGTTATGAAATCACTGGAACCTGTGAGCATCTTTCCAGCTCCCTGTGACTACAAATACTCAATCGGGTCAGACCCAGTGATTTTCAATATATCAACACTTACTTATAAAGTCAGTAGCAATATTCACGAAAAATTCGCATTTACACACGGCATGTCGATCAATGCCTCGAAGCTCAGTCAGTTGCTAACAATGAATTTCGTTTGAGTAAAAAAATGGGGCCGCCGGGACTCGAACCCGGAACCAACAAATTATGAGTTTGCTGCTCTAACCGATTGAGCTACGCCCCCGTCACATTCATTCAAACTCTCGATCTGAAAGCCTTGATTCCTAGAATACCATGATCAAACTTTCGAGAAAAGCCTGCACACCTCGGATTAGAGCCAGCCCCCTTGTGGAGGTTCACCCCAACTCTTCCTTTCGATGATAATTTTAATCGTCGGCTAACATCTCCAACGACGCATGGCTGATGTTAAGAATTTCTTGCTGGGCTTCGGGCGGCAATGATTTCCACTGGCTAATCAGAGTTCTTAAACTCTCGGGCAGATTGCGAATGAAGTCTGCGGCATTGGCTGATGCAGGGACCGTGTCATCGGGCGAGGCATGAAAGGCAGAATGCGGAGAGGAATGTAACGCTTCTTTGCTCGCGGATTTCAGCGTAGTGGGCAACGGATCGCTGGCCAGAACCATTTGCGTGATTTGTGGCGGAATACGATCGAGATGATGTTCACGATGTCGATCCATCAAGCGTGCCTGAGCCAGACGGTTTCGCATCTTGAGTAATCGAGAAAAGTCAAACGGGACTGCTTGTGACTGGCAATAAGTCGCCAACGCCTCGGCGAAATCCTGGAGTGTTTCAAAACGCTGATCAGGGTTTTTCTGCATCGACCGGATAATCAGGTCGTTGAGGCTGTCTGGCAGATCGGGCACAAACTGTTTCAAATCGGCCGCTTGCAGATTTCGATGGCCGTGAAGTTTCTCCAGATTATTTCGGGCCGGAAAGGGAATTCGTCCACACAGGGCATAATACAACGTGCAGCCCAAACTGTATAAATCAGCTCGTCGATCGATGTCGTAGCTGTTGTGAGACTGTTCAGGCGAAATGAAATCCGCCGTGCCCAGGCAATCTCCTGCCAGTTGCTCGGCCAATGTTTTTTCAAGAGGATCGTCGCCTAAAAACACTAGACCAAAGTCACATAATTTGACGGTCCCATCGGCTTGAATCAACACATTGGCCGGTTTGACATCACGATGAACCGGACCATGACGGTGAATAAAATCCAGCGCCATGGCGGTCTGTCGAATGATCTCACAGGCCAGCGGAAAGCGAACTCGACCGTCTCGCTCAACGAGTTCCTGCAAAGTGATCGCTTCGACCAGGTCCATGATTATGTAATCGATGTCAGCACGATGTTCGTAGGCATGCGCTTTGATCAGCGAAGGATGTTGAAGTTGCTTGCTGATTTTCGCTTCGAAGTGAAAACGAATTCTCAGTTCCTGCTCGTTGATGCCACGTTGATCGCCTCGACGCGTCAACACTTTCATGGCGAATTGCTGACCACTTTTGATGTGTTCGACATGATACAGCCAGCCAATGCCGCCGGTTCCCAGCAGGCCAAGAATTCGGTAGTCGTCAATGAAAATGCCTTTTTTGAGTGTCGCAGGCACATTCGTTCGAAACGTAAACTGAAAGTTCGAAATGCGCAGCGTATCACCATCATGAAGACGGGCAAAGGTCACGCGTTGCCCGTTGACAAACACGCCCGTTCTGGAACGCAAATCCCAGATCCGAAAGTCACGTTCGTCAAAGGTCATGACGGCATGAGAATGGGAAACGTCTTCACTCATGAGCCGAACATTGCTCCCCTGACCAGATCCGATCAGAGTTGTATTGCGCAGGACGTTCTTCTCAACCGTTGATCCATCAGGAGCCAAGTGAACCAGACGGGCAAAGTATTCTGAGACACTTTTGTCAGTAATAGACTGTTGTAAATGTTCTGAAGACAAAATGTCGGCCCTGTTGAAAAGATGAGAAGGGTTCTCAGTAGAGGCTGTTTTATTTCGTTATAGACGACCGAAAAACTTGGAATATCGTATCAGCCCAATTCGATAGGTCAAAAGTTATTTTTCATCCAGCCAAATTTCCCGGAGATTCCTTTTCCGCACCAAACTAGTCTCAACGACAGAAGATAGGGCAAGAAATAGATGGCTTGTCAACGAGTTTGTTCAGCGGTCATTGTTTAATGTTAGCTCAAAAAGGAATTGACAAGATTGCAAAAATTGTAAATCTTACGCTCACATCATAAAAATGTGACATCGATGCAATGGTCTGTTGACAAGAGTTTATCTGCCTTAACGTGATGCACAGTTTGCATTTGGGGCGGCAGTGCCTGAACTCTTTCGAGTCGAAAGCCCTCACTTGGTGCAACGTTTGCATGATGGAAGGGCAACTCATCGTTGCCATTTCGATGAGTCTCTTCATGGACGACGAGACCTTCACACGATGATCCTTTCCAGGATCGTATCAGGAACAGGGCCCGATCATATGTCAGGGACGACACCCCGCTGTTTGTGGACACGCTTGTGCGCTGTTTTCATACTCATTCTTTTAACGCTCACCACTTGGGAACCCGCGGCGTTCGCACAAACAAGCCGCTCAAATACGGCTGAACAGGAACCCTACCGGAGCACAAATTTTACAGTCTATGCTGCCACTCCAGATATCGCAGAACGAGTTGGCAAAGAAGCTGAGCATTGGCGCAAAGAACTGTCGATCGTCTGGCTCGGAAAAGAAATGCCCTCCTGGTACCGGCCTTGTCCGATCAAAGTCAGCGTGACCAACCAGGGAGCTGGCGGAATGACGACATTCTCCTTCGACCGCGGAGAGGTCTTCGGTTGGAACATGCAAGTTCAAGGGACGATGGATCGAATTCTGGATTCCGTCATTCCGCACGAAGTCACGCATACAATTCTGGCTTGTCACTTTCGACGGCCCTTGCCTCGATGGGCCGATGAAGGAGCCTGCACGCTTATCGAACATGATTCCGAAAAACTCAGGCAACTGAAACTTCTTGATGAAGTCATGCAAAGCGGGAAGCGGATTCCATTGCGTCAACTCTTCTCAATGACAGAATACCCCAAAGACATGAACAACGTCATGAAGTTGTATGCAGAAGGCTATTCAGTTGCTGATTTCCTGGTCCAGCAGGGAGGGCCGCGCAAGTTTTTGGCTTTTATGGACCAAGCTCATCAGCAGGACTGGGACACTGCACTCAAAACACATTATCAGGTCAATTCGATTGAAGACCTGGAAAAGCAATGGTCCGGCTGGACGTTGGCTGGTAGTCCCCGGATTGATGCCACTGGTCAAATGGTGGCACGCGCTCACTTGCCTGCTCAGCCTCAACAGACCACCCGTCAGAATAGTGAACCGATCGCTGCAGCGATTATTCGTGGCCAAAGTCCTGAGTCAACTCTTTCCAGCAGTTCTACCAGCAGCCCTCAGCCTACTGCACTCCAGGCGGGCGAACATTCCTTGGCTGACTCGAGTTCACCTGTGGTGAACGTCTCGGGAAAACTTGATCGAAGTGCTTTGTGTGAACCACTGTATCTCAGGGGACTTGCTCCCTGAGTGGATGACGTTTCCCTTGGAGTTCTCAGGCGGATTAGTTGATTCCAAAACGCAGTGAATAGGTTGCAATCTTCTGGCTTTGTTGATCTTCGAGAGTCAACTTCAGAATGTGAGGACCGAGCGTGAGATTTTCAGGGAGATTGATCAAGTAGCTATGGTAGTAATCATGGCGCAGACTGCTGGAAACATCTTCTGAGGCAGGAAATTCCTGTGTCGAAATCAAACCGCCATTCGGGCCGGCTTTGTAGATCTCAACACGCGATTTCACCGCCGTTTGAAAGGCTCCTTCCGGAGTCGGAACACTTTTGAAATTTCGCAGTTCCGCGTAAATCAACACTGGCTGGCCGGCTTTGAATTCATCGCGTTCATAGCGTTTGAAATTGCCGAAGCCATCAATTTTATGCGAAAAACTGACGTTGCGAAGTTCCAGATTGGCTTTGTCGTCGATCCGGTCGATCGCAGAGGACAGTTGCGTAATCGTCTGCGAAATGCGGTCTGCCTCTGCGGGCATCCCTTTCTGGTCGAAGTAGTTCGACATCGCCCAGAACATCTGCTGCCAGAATTCCTGGTCAGCAGCGTCGATGCCTTCAATCGATTGCAAAGAACGCACTTCCTGATGACTCATCAGATAGAGCATGCGTAAATGGACCTGGGCTGCAACATAGGCTTGCTTTTCTGTCTCTGTCGTCCCTGGAGATAAACTGGCTGCCTGTGCTTCGGCCATGGAGATAAGTTTATGCAGTTCATATTCCCAAGGTCCGCGCGACTGAGACGTTGTTGACATCTCTGCGGTGTTCGGCCTCATTGCTGAGATTTCCGATGTCATGACCGGTTGCGAAAGAGCATCTCGGGAATGAATTCGAGGCAGATCAGAAATTGGATTGGCGGCAAGTCTGTTCTCTGCTGACAAAGACGCTGGATCATGAGGCAGGCTGGCCCTGTCAAGTGCCTGTGGAAGTGTCTTGAGATACTTTTGTTCCAGAGGTGAAGGAGCATTGACTGACTTGTCATAAGAAGTTGTCTGAATCTGGCGATCCTGAGTTGTGGGCATCGATTCCAAGGCGCCTAGTCCGACAGGAGCCATCTGGTCACGAGTTTCAGCAGTTGAAGAAGCAGGTGTGTCTTGAGACTTTGGAGATGTCCAGGGAGAAACATCGTTGAAACGCTGATCGTATGCTGATCGAGTTGCGATTAGATCTGTCGAATCGCTTGCAGAACTTGGTTTCTCCTGGTTAGCCAGTTGTGCATCACGCTGTAACGCTAATCTGCGGGCGCTGAGAATATGAGGAATCATGTCTGCCGGAACACTTTTCAGATGTTCCATCCATTCAGCGCGTTCCATGGGCGAAGCATCCCGAAACTCTGCTTCGAAAAGAACCAAAGACTCGACGCTCAATCCGGATTCAGATGCCTGCTTTTCGAGGACACTCTTGGCTGCCTTCGAGCCCACTGATGTATTCGGCTCCGGTAGAAACGGATCTTTAAGT
Organism: Planctomycetaceae bacterium; assembly: GCA_041753175.1. Classification (GTDB taxonomy): domain Bacteria; phylum Planctomycetota; class Planctomycetia; order Planctomycetales; family Planctomycetaceae; genus SXPC01. The sequence goes on along the minus strand of JBGSVC010000060.1, from coordinate 5,748 downwards.
GCTTCGCTGTTGGCAACTTTTGTGGCGTTCACTCGGGGCCACAGTGACCAACTCGCCGGACTGATTCGTGTCTCCAACCGCGCACCGGCACCACCCGCACAACCAGTTGAATAAACCAGCAGGCAGCAGATCGATATCCATCGGAGGGGGTGATGTGTCGTCATGACAGTCATAACCGTGTGCAGGGGAGATTGCTGATCATTGACATCGATGCTTCCAGAGAATTCCACTGGCAGCACAGGTCTATTAAACAGGCAGAGGAGGTGTGAGGAGATTTGATGAGGAGACGGTGAGGAAGATAACACTACTTCGAGTTCACAAACTCGACAAGAGAGAAGTCATAACTCTTGCCGTCGTTACAAGCGGAGGAACCTTCCCCAGCGGGGAATTTATACAGTCGGACGGCTCGTCAGGAGTGGAACGAATTTGACTCGTAATCCCTATAATTCCCGTGATCCTGGCGAATTCTGATCGATGATGAGTCGATAGCCTCTATGTGAAATTGAGATCCTCCCGGGAACGTGCCGGACTGTAAGAATTACATTCCTTGTTGTTGCACGTTTTCATTTTCCCCACTCACAGACAGAGAGAACACGATGCGAAAAACCCTCATCCTCACGTTAGCAGTCATCGCCATGCTGGCTTGTGTCAGCGTTAACACCAACGTCGCCCAAGCCCGTGGCCCACGCGTTGTCCGAAGCAACAACGGCTTCTTCGGTCAACTGATGGAAATGGAACGACGCAAAAACGCCTGGCTGCGCAGCACCTTCATGGGACGCTAATCATTCAGTGAATCGTTTAGATAATTCAGCCACCCTCTGTCAGTTTGACGTGGGTGGCTGTTTTTTGTGGCGAGCCAACGACAACGACCACGACCACTGAAACAACCTGCAAAGCTAAACTTTCGAAAAGCAATGCCCGCGATCTTCTGTCCGACGAGGGGCGAATAATGACGTCACATCTGGATCACGGTGTCGATCAGTGTTCGACGATGTCACGACGCATCGCCGGCCTGGATGTCTTGCGCGCCATTGCCGTTTTTCTCGTCATCACCAATCATGTCGCGACCGGTGAAAACACCAGCCAGTTATCGATGCCGATCTGGTTGCAGCCTCTCCACCAGGCAGGGTGGGTCGGAGTGGATCTCTTCTTCGTCCTGAGTGGCTTTCTGGTTTCCGGTCTCCTGTTTGACGAATTCCAGAAGTCTCGAACGATACATGTTCGCCGCTTTCTAATCCGACGCGGCTTTAAGATTTATCCTGGATTCTATGTGTTTTTCCTCTCCACGCTGGCGTTGATCGCCTGGCAGAGTGAACTCCCGACTGCTCAGAAACTTTGGGGCGAACTTCTGTTTCTGCAAAATTATTGGGGACGACTTTGGAATCATACCTGGACACTCGCCGTTGAAGAGCATTTTTATCTGGGTATTGCCGTGGTCATTGGAGCCCTCGCCTCACGTCCTGTTTTGCGGCCATTGGCTCCTTTGCCTATCCTGCTCGTGACAACCTGTGTGCTGATTTTTTTTCTTCGTCATGATGCCTACGATGGACATTGGCAATCGACGGTGCTCCCCTCTCATCTGCGTGCCGATTCGCTGGCTTTTGGTGTGCTGATTTCCTACGGTTGGTCATTTCATCATGCTGCGATGAAACAAGTCTGCCAGCGATTTCGATGGTGGCTGTTAGTATTCGGCTGCATATCATTATCCCCGGCATTTTTTCTTGAGAAAGAAACCTCACGCTGGCTGGTTACCTCCGGGTTGACGGTACTGTATCTGGGAGCCGGCGCGATTCTACTCTCGGTTCTGTCGTTCTCCACACCCCGTACTCACACTGTGCTCAGCGTGATCATCGAACGTCTGGCGAGAATCGGCTTTTACTCTTACTCGATTTACCTTTGGCATATGCCGGTCATCTGGTGGCTCACGCCGGGCGTCATGGTTTGGATGGGCTTAGACAGTGTGAGTGCAGAATGGCTGATCTCCCTGCCGCTGTGTGTGGTTGTCGGAATAATCATGGCAGAACTGGTGGAGATGCCCACCCTTGCCCTGCGTGAACGCTATTTCCCGCGCTCAGGGACAGCCCCTCAACTGGCGAACATGAAACAAAATGTTGTCGGCTGACGACGATCGATGATCTTTTTTTTGCAGTTGACGTTTTCAAAATTGACGAGAGTTGTCAGCATACAACACCTTTTGAACATAGACGTCAAACCAGCGTGTCGAATCAGGCTTTTGGCTGAAACCAGAGCCATAAGGAACATTCATGAAACTCAGTAAAGGCACTTACCAGAGCCTGAATCCTGAATTGATCGTGGAGACCATCGAGCAACTCGAAAAGCGGATTGCAGAACGCTTCCCTGGCGCTGGTCTGGCGAAAGTCTGTGGCGAACTCAAACAAATTGGTATGCGGTCGCGACAACGCGCCGAGCAAATCGCTTCCCCCAGCTATGGTCTGCGTTTGGTCATCGCGATTGTTTTGTGTTCGCTGATGGGGATCTCCATCTACACGGTCAGCATGATCGATCATGACCCCGGCCAACCCTGGACCTTGGTCAACCTCGTCTCCTTCCTGGATGCATTGATGAATGATGTTGTCATTCTTGGTGCTGCGTTGCTCTTTTTGACCACGATTGAAAATCGATGGAAACGCTATCGTGCTCTTACCGCGATGCATGAACTTCGCTCACTGGCTCACATCATCGATATGCACCAACTCACCAAAGACCCCGAACGCATTATCTCTCACAAAGCCGGTGAAGACACGCCTTCCTCTCCCAAACGCGTCATGACTTCATTTGAACTTGGTCGTTATCTCGACTATTGCACAGAAATGCTCTCGCTGACCGGCAAGATTGCCGCCCTGTATGTCGAACGCTTTCCCGACGCCCAGACTGTTGCTGCGGTCAATGATTTGGAAGATCTGACGACAGGACTGTCACGAAAAATTTGGCAGAAGATCATGATTCTGCATAAAGTCTCGGCTTAACAAACCATCGAGAAGTCCATTGTTTCCTGAGTAAAGTCGTTCATTGATGGCAAAAACAGCGACTTGGCTGTCCAGGCTTTTAACAAGACGAGATTCTCTTGTTGCTGACGAAGTCTTATACTGACAGCATCAAACTCCTGACTGCTGACTTCAATACAACGGTCCATTTTAAGCACCTCGGCATGGAAATGCTTCGGCTGGCCAGAAAGGATAGTGACCTTGCCTTCCTCTCAACGTGTTCACTTTTCTCAAAAGCAACAAGCAACTCAAGCGGTCGTTAACGTGTTGACTCTTGTGTTGATAGTTCTGATGGTCGCGGTGATGAGTGGATGCCCGTCTCAGCCACCTGCAGTCGATCCTGTGAAGACGTCATCGGCACCATCAGGGTCTTTGTCCACAACGGCACCACTCCAGACCACATCCCAATTGCAGAGCCCCCCAATTGAGACACCCCGGACGCTCTCAGAAACCCCTGACGCTGACGAACTCTTCGAACAACTTGTCGTCGCTCATCACAAACCCGATCCCGAACAATGGAACAAAGTCTTTGAACAGCTGATCGCTCTTCAAGCTGACGTGATTGAAACGTTGCGTGACAATCTCACCAGCACAGACCAGACGCGTCAGGAACTCGCCTCGATCGTGGTCGGGGGTGTTTCTGAATTTGCAGCACCATTGGAAGACGAACTGTTCGCTCACCTCTCCGACTCCTCCGCCTACATTCGGGGCAATTGTGCAGCCGCCCTTTCCGTGATCAAACCCGACGATCCTCGTACGATCGATGCACTTATTGACCTTCTTGAAAGCTCCGACGAAAATCTCCAGATGACTGCGGTCATGTCCTTGAGAAATTGTAGCCAAATCACAGGCCCCATTCGCGAGGCTTTAATGAAAGTCGTTGAGAGTGGAACAGACGAACTCAAATCAGCCGCCCGCGAAACTCTTGCACTCCTGGGTGCCGACTGATCAATCAAAGGAAAGCTCATGCCCGAAGATATCCCGATGGACAGCCATGCCCGTATGACGGCTCCCGTCCGCAATGCAGGGGCCTGGTCGTCTCAATCGATTAAAGTCAATCTCCTGGTCAGCGATCAGGAAACGATGCAGGAGATCCAGAAATTTGATGAAGGGCCCCAGCGCGATGCCTTTGTTCTCGATGCGCTGCGCATTGGAGTGCTGGCTCTTCGACAGGCGCGCGGACAAATCGACGCCGAAACCGTCAAACAGGAGGGGGAGAAAATTCTAAACTCCCTCCAACATCACCTCCAGCAACATCAGGATCTGTTGCAACAGCGCCTCAAGGTCTCCCTCAAAGACTATTTCGATCCCGAATCAGGACGATTACAGGAACGCCTGGCAAGACTACTCAAAAAAGATGGTGAACTCGAAGTCGTTTTGCGCAGCCAAATCGGCCAAACCGATTCCGAACTCTCCAAGACGCTGGCTGCTTTCATGGGACACGATAGCCCCCTGATGAAACAACTCGATCCCAAGCAGACAGATGGATTGATATCATCTCTTCAAGCGGTCGTCGATGAACAACTGACTTCCCAGCGTGAAAAAATCCTGCAGGAGTTTTCCCTCGACTGCAAAGAAGGCGCTCTGACTCGCTTTGTCAACGAACTCGAACAACGTCAAGGAAAACTCAGCGGAGAGTTACATGAGAAAATTGACCTGGCCGTCAAAGAATTCTCACTCAACGATGAAAACTCCGCGCTCTCGCGTCTGGTCAGAAGCGTCACCCAGGCCCAGGCAACGATCAGTAATGAATTTTCACTCAATGAAGAAACCTCCGCTCTTTCCCGTCTTAAAACCATGCTCGAACAAACACAATTGACCATCCACGGCCAACTCTCTTTGGACGAAGAAACCTCTGCTCTTTCAAGGCTGAAAAAGGAGCTTCTCGCCTTGCTGAAAACTCAGCAAGACGAAGCCCAGAAGTTTCATATCGAAGTCAAAGGTGTCCTCGAGGCCATGAAGGCGCGCAAGGAAACTGAAGCTCGCAGCAACCTCCATGGTATCTCCTTTGAAGAATCCGTCTGCGAATTTCTCGAACGCGAAGCCTTCAAGGCTGGGGATATCGCCACCCGCACCGGAGAAAAACAGGGCCGTCTGAAGACGAAAGTCGGCGACATGACGATTGAACTCGGTCCAGAATCCGTTGCCGCTGGTTGCCTCATCGCTGTCGAAATGAAAGACAAGCAAAAGTATCGTCTCGTCGATGCTCGACAAGAAATTGAACAGGCACGTGAAAATCGCGGTGCTCAGGTGGGACTGTTTGTCTTCGCCAAAAGCAACGCCCCTGAAGAACTCTCACCGGTCTACCGCCTCGCCAGTGACGTTTTTGTTTGCTGGGATATTGATGATCCCCAGACCGATCTGTTCTTGTGTGTGGGGATGACGCTCGCCAAAGCCCTGTGCGTAAAACAAAGAGAAGCATCCACTGCACAACAACAAGACCGTCAGGAAATGGAACAGGCTGTCATCCAGATCGAGAAAACCGTCACGCAGCTTTCTCAGATCAACACCTGGGCCACGACGATCTTCAACAACTCTGAGAAGATCCTCAAAGAGGCTGAGAAGATCCGTAAAACCGTCGAAGCACAAACGGAACTTCTACGCGACCGCATTGCCGCCGGATAGTTCTGGGTGATGCTAATTTTCCGAAACTTTGTCGACTTTTCCACCACTGGTTAAATCGAAGTTGATCGTGTTGTTTCCCGAGGTGACGGTGGCGGTCAGTTCGGTTTGTGAGTTGTAG
>JBGSVC010000059.1:0-2381 GCA_041753175.1 Planctomycetaceae bacterium | reverse complement strand
TTTGAGTTCTTCGACTTTCATCAGGAGGAGATCTTCGAAATGAATGACTCGCTCGATCAGTGAGATCTCAATTTGAAATTCAGGGGATTCCAGTGAGGGATCAGGAAGCGTGATTTGCAGGAAATTGAGCTGGTCCATCTTCACTCGCCACTCCTCAAGCCTGTCACCACCGGCGGGGCGCTCTTTGACGAGATCTTTGATTTGTTGCTCGATGGCCGCAAGCGTATTGGGGCGGGGATAAAGTGGTTCCACCACGATGACGCGTTGTGTTTTGAGAACGACCCAATCAAAAGCCTTCCCGTCTTCGAGCTCTTTAATGCTGGGCAGGGGCATCTCTGAGAATAACGGGAGATCGTTCATCGTTTTGGGAGTGTCAGCATCGTCGTTCTGCGCCGCATGGACCATCGAGACAAGTGGGATCGAAGACAACGGAAACCCCACGAAAACCGTGACAAACAAACTGATCGAGATGATCACAATCTGTCGTAACGAAATGTTCTTTGCTCGAGCGCATGCCAGATGCACAGGCAGCCTATCTCCATACAGACAGGTTGCTGCGCTAGATGTGATGTTATCATTATCAGAAATCATTATCGTGAAGCCGTTTCAGGAGACTGCAAGTTAATCAGGCAGAGGCTGCCATCAAGAGTCGGGATGAGAAGCCAGCGATCGATCCAGAGTGACTGTCCGGAGAGAATTTGTGTCAAAAAGGCATAACCTTTGGCAACACCCTGTTGTCGATCAATTTTAGTGATCAGACCTTGAGGATAAAGGCAGATGAGATCAGCATTGTCGGTGATACATTCGCTTGGAAAAGTTTGCCAATTGGATTTAGCACCCCAGCGTTTGACAGGCTGATGTTGTTCGAATTCGTAGAACTCAAGTGTTCGCTCGCCGGAGCAGACGAGAAATCCTCCCTGGGTGACCACCAGATCTTTCACTTTACCTTGTGGATTTCGGATTTCGCCAAGGAGTTCCATATTGGTGGCATCGAAGAGGCGGGCAGTCCCTTCTACGCTGACAGTGGCAAGCGCCTTCTCTGATGGAATATAGTCAACTTTAATGAGGTCATTAAGTTCGATCGCGGAGGCCTTCACGAAGCTGATTTTCGGAGAGGTTCGCATTTGGTATGAAGTAATGACGCCGTGCTGATTGATCGTCATCAGATGAGAATCATCAATCACGACCAGACGCTGCCAGCGATCATCGGTGTTGGCACGCCCCTGTATCTGTTCCTGGACGGCTCCATTCTTATTGATGACAACAATCTTGCCTGCCATCGGCAGGAGAAGAAAATCAGTCATTCGTACGGGATTGGTTTCGAGGTTGTTCGGCAGACTGATCGGTCGACTGGCCTGTCCGGCAGAATTGATTAACCACAGTAGAGGATCAGGCCCGGTACTCCAGACAGCCAGTTCTCCCAAAGAAAGTTCGCAAGCCTTTAGATTGCCTTTGGAATTATCTGGTCTGCGGATTGAGCCAGCCGGAGTTTTCTGAAAGCGATTGGACTTGAGGCGATCAAGCGGAGCCCGATGGATATTGCCCTCTTCCGTAACTGCAATCATGGTCAAAGGATCACGAACATCGCGCGTCCAGGCGAGAATAGACCCGGCATGATCGAGTTTCCATTCACTCGTGAGTGCTTCACGATCAAATTGAGCAAGCGTGGCATTGCCTGATGTCGGTGGAGAAGCGGCGCTGTACAAATCATTGGCAGCAGATTGTAAAGGCTGCAGAGTCGTCCCCAGCGGAACGACTTTTTCATCTGCAGTAATCGAATCTGTCGTCAATTGAAATTTGCGAAGCTGACTTCCGCTAACCCAAACCCGATTGTTCGGACCTGCGGAGAGGAAGACATGGCTTTCCTGACCGGCTTGAAGCTGATAGCCGGCAAGTCGCGTGAGGGGAACCTGACCGGCGATATCCGAAACAGAGATCGCGAAGAGTTGTTCAGGACGTGTGGTTACAAACAGAATGTTTCCTCTTAACAGCGGAGGATCGAGAATCGTTCCATCGAGCGTCAGGCTGCCCGTAACGACCGCAGAGGCATTCAGTTGACGTGTTTCGAGCGTGCTGATACGCGATTGTTTAGAATTGGGGTTCTCAAACACGAGCAGATAGGAGCCCGCGTTGAGGAAACCAGCAGCAAGAGTGCCAGGCTGGTGTCCATAATAAATGGCGCGCTCAGCGGCAAGACGACGTCGATTGAGGATGTAGATGACTTCTGAATCACCGGCGATCGCAAAATGTTCGTTATCAGGCAGGAGTGTCGCAGGCCCTTTGACGGGTTGGGAGAATTGCAAATAACTGAGCATTTTTCCTGATTCCAGTTCAAACTGGATCAACTTGCCCTGTGAGGTCGATAGGAGTATCTGACCTTC
>JBGSVC010000058.1:0-4625 GCA_041753175.1 Planctomycetaceae bacterium | reverse complement strand
AGTGGAGTTCGTCCCGCGACATAAAACAAGGCCTCGGATTTGAGGTCTTTCATTTTGCCAGGGCGTTGATGCGGTGACTGACGAAGAGTCGAGAATTGTTTGCCTGCGATCTCAGATTTGGCCATCCGACAGCAGATCTCTTCCATTTGTTGCGGTGGTAATGCGATGGCGCGACTTTGAGATTTGACAATCACGGGCTCTTCGTAGACATCACTGAAGACATCGTAGAGGCTTGGCTCATCGCTGGCTTTGAAGGGAGCTTCATCAATGGGAGCAAAGCTTTGAATATTTTCACTTCCAGCGACTACCGCATCTCCATCGCCGACGCCGTCTCTGGAGAAGGGATCAAATTCACCATCTCCCCCTGAACTGGGAAGCCAACCGGAAACTTGACGCGTTAACGCGCGATCAGTCAAAAACTCGGAAGCCGCCAAACCTATGATGGCTCCCAAAGCAGAAAAAATAATGAAACGCGGTAGCCGAGTCTGATTGGAATCTGATGTTTGAAAACGGGCTGAGACCTGTTCCCAATGGTTTGTCATCAGCCACCACAAACCCAGAATGGCGAAGGCCAGCGTGACGGGCCAGACACGTCCTGGCAACAACGTCAAAGCGAAGACCTGGAGAAACAAACTACCGGTGACCGCCAGACGCTGGTAGCTTCTCCAACAGCCTGCAGACGCCAGTGCCAGTAATGAATTTTTCAGGCTGAAAGCGATGAGCATCTCAAAAGGACGGCCGTTTCCTCCAACGGCACGGACCAGAGGATCTAACAGGCAACTTCCAACAAGGATGATCACCAAGAGTGGCGAGAAAGCCGGCTGACCATCAAAACGCATGGCAATTCGACGGAAAAACCAGGCCGCGATGAGCGTCAACAACCATTCCAGGCCAATCATGGCGCGGACAACATTGGGAGATTGCGATTGATCCAACTCGACGATTCCAAATGCCAGCGAGGAGATCATCGCCAGCAGGAGGCAGGTGATATGAGTCGACAATCCCGTCACTTCTCTGACGTTTTCATGCGGCATGACACAACCTCTTCCATTGAAGAGAGAATTGTCTCCAGACGTCCTCAGTATTGTCTGCGGAAATTATTAAATCGGAGACATGAGTTGCGTGCCGTATCGATTCATTTTTTGAGGTCAATAAGCGTATTTGTGAAATACCACTACCTGAGAGCTTCAACGAGGGAGTTCGTGACAACGTCAAACCCATTTTTGGAAGACGCGCCAGGGCATCCATCAATTGACGAAATTCATGATCACTTTTGCCAGCATAATACCATTTGTGTTCAATGAGGCATTCGACATATTGATGTTGGTTGTGGAGGAGCGTGACGATGCTGGCAAGCGTTTCGATCATGATTTCGAGAGTTGAAAAATCATCCGTCACATTGTGTGCCTGCTGTGTAAAATCAGGGATGACACGCAGCATCGTCCCTACAGCCGCCTGTCGTTCAGTGACGATCAGACGCCCCTTTCGGGCAGTTTGGCCCCAGTGAACTCTTCGCAAGGAATCTCCCATTCGAAAATCTCTGGTCCCCAGTAAATCTCCACTATCGCCCACTTGCCGATCAGAAAACCGATCGTCTGGAACACTCTGATTGAGTGTTTCGGGAATGCCTTTCATTGCGTTGATCTTCGGCCAGACCAGTAGTTTGTGATTGAACTGGACCACCTTATGACAACCAATCAAACCGAAGGGAAAGCCCGTTTCTAATGATGGGATATGTCGTGGAAATTCTCCGCGTTGCTGAGGTTGAAAGTGCCAATGAATTTCCTTTTGTGACCATCCCCACAGGCAGGCCAGCGCAATGCCGTTGGGATCATCCTGGTCAACGGTAAATCCTTTCTTGAGCTCCAAACCCCAGACGGGAAACGGCCAGCGATTACGAAGATGGATGCGGATCTTCACGGGTTGATCAACCCGGCTGCGTGTCCGATCGAATTCCAGGTGACAATCAACCCCCTGCATCGTCACCCACGGCCAGACGATTCCCAGAAGACTCAATGTGAGCACAATACCTGCAAATCCGAAGGCGACCTGATTGACATACCAACCGCATAAGACGCATGTCAGCAGCAATAAACCAATGACGCTCAATGGTTGCTTCATCCAATAGACCCATCGATTTGCCCAAGGACAAAAATCGTGATTGAGTAATTGATGAGCTGACTGCAATTGGTTTGTCATCGCCTGCGTTGGGTCGACATGATTTAATTGACGGGGACGATCAGCTATGGACATCGCTCTACCTCGTAGGTCAGAAGTTGCTGTGAATGATTACGATACGGACTGATCATCACCCGCTCGACACACAGGACATTCCTGGAATGACAGAATGATCAGCACGTAGAAACGACGGAGTTATGCTGCAATAAAAGCTCAATGCAGGCAGAGCGTGACAACTGTTTCTCGTGCGTAGCGAACGCAGGATGATGAACGTCAAATTGATCAGTACAGGCGATGACGACAAAAATCGGAAATAGTCATCTTCTTGCAGGAATGATCAGCCAGTTTGGAGACGTGCAGGTGCATGGGTCCAATCATGGATTTGACATCGCCAAAATTGAGGGCATTTCTGGCGAACAGGTCACAACAACCACGTTAGACAGCAGGTGGTCCGCGTGGAGCAAAAGCGGCTGCCACGTAGCAAGCATAAATTTCAGCGGTCAATTCGATGCCATACGGAGAAACAAAATCCATCGTCACAGTCATGACGGGAGGATATTCCAGAGCGGCATATGCCAGGTGATGACAGAGTTGGCAATCTTCCTGATCATGATCAGAAGGAACAACTGGCTCTTGAGCGGGAGTTGAATCGGTTTCGTGATGATGGCAGTGGTGTTGATGTTGACAGACAGAATCATCTCCCGGGACGTGGAAGCAGGTCACCACGGCCACGGTGTGCGTGTTTTGATTTTCGAGTGACTTAAAGGCGAGAGTTTGATGTGGGGCATGAGCATGATCGTGGCCCGAAAGCACCGCATGGAGCCCGGCATGGCCAAGAATGGCCTGGGCTGCATAGAGAAACGTCAGAAATATTGACACGCAGTAACGCATACTCAATTTTTAACCGATCACAACGACTGTTTACTAGTCTTGAAATTCAAAATTTATCAGGAATTAATGATTCTTCAAAGTATGGACGTCAAATGAAACTTCACTCATTTGAACGATGGGAAGTTAGCGTTGCAGTCCTCTTAAAGACGTGAGAGAGGAGTTATGATTTCTTGACGGGCTATAGTGTTTTACTTGATCTGGATTGTTTTGAAGGGGATAGTCTTTAAGATCACGTTTGAGAAATTGTCCACGACTGGCAGAGTCGCCTCCTTTGCCGTTTTCGAGAGAAAAGCTAGCTCGTCCATGACATTATCGGGAGCTTTAGAAAACGCCAGGATTGAAAGAGATGCCATACCTGTCCGGAACCTGTATACGAGGCCTGCATTTTGGGGAGCGTTTTTTGCGCACTTCGTGATTGCCGTCGCCAATTCGATGACCTTTCGATTCGCGGATCTGGTCATTCATCTGGGAGGGACGGAACAGAGTGCCGGTTTTGTCGTCAGTTGGGGGATTGTAATTGCGTTGTTGTGTCGAATTTATCTTGGACAGGCTCTGGATCATTATGGTCTGCGAGTCATCTGGATACTGACAGGTGTGCTGTTTGTGATTGGCACCTTCGGTTTTGCAGTGGCTCCGAATATTGTCCCGTCGTTGTATTGCGCGCGTATTTTGTATTCTGTCGGTCTGGCAGGGGCGATTACGGGGACGAACCTGTTTATTCAGAACATCACTCCCTATCAATATCGGGCAGAGGCGATTGCCAGCATGGGGAGTGCGGGATTTTTGGGGGTTGTCCTGGGGCCTTCGCTGGGTGACTTGATTCGCTGGATTTTTCCAGGAGATGCTTATTATCTGGCGTTATTTTTGAGTACAACCGTCGTCACGATGATCTATCTGGTGACGATTTGCTGTCTTTCCTGGGGAGAAACCCATCAGGTGACGGTCAAGTCGGTGTCCTTTTTTCGCTTGCTCAAAGACCATCAACCGGGGATGGAGACATTGGTGGCGTTGTCGATGGGATTATCGTATGCGATTGCTCAGGTTTTTGTGACGCGATTTGTCAATGAGCGTCAACTGGGGGGACTAAGCCCGTTTTTCATGGCCTATGCGATTTCTGCCTTTATCTTCCGCTGGGTCAGTCGAGAATGGACACGACGCTGGGGGCGACCAGCGATGATCAGTATTGGGTTGACCGCCCATCTGATTGCGATGGCGGCGTTTGTGTTTGTCAATTCGAGCGTTGCACTGTTGTTGCCTGCGACCTTGCTGGGATTTGGGTTTGCGTTGTTGTTTCCCGCGGTAGTCTCACTAATTACGGAAGCCTATCCGGATGCCAATCGCGGTTCAGGAACCAACATTGCACTGGGGAGTATCGAACTGGGAACGTTTCTAGCCGCCCCGATCATCGGGAGTGTCATCACCTGGTTTGATGGGCGGGGCTACAACGAAGCGTTTCTGGTATCGGCGTTTTGGATCGCCAGTGTGCTCCTCTTTTATCTGGTCATGTGGAGCTATCGTGGTCCGCGACGACGCTAAAAAATGTTGAGACCGTGGTT
>JBGSVC010000057.1:0-10188 GCA_041753175.1 Planctomycetaceae bacterium | reverse complement strand
GCAGCGACGTCATGCAGAGCGACCGCTTCTTCGGCACCACCATTGAGCAACGCCTCTTTGGGCATCCCATAGACAATGCTCGTTTCTTCGTCTTGAGCGATCGTCCGCGCACCGGCTTGACGCATCGCCAGTAAACCGGCGGCTCCGTCTCGTCCCATCCCGGTCAAGATCACGCCGACGGCGTTGTTGCCGGCGTGTTTGGCGACCGAATGCATGAGCACATCCACGGCAGGACGGTGTCCGTTGACCCGATCGTCGTTGTTGAGTCGCACTTCATATTGCCCCCCCACACGGACCAGTTCCATGTGTTTATTGCCCGGAGCGAGGATCACACGACCGGGGATAACCGACATTCGATCTCGACCTTCAAGCACTTCGGGCTGACAAAGATTATTGAGTCGTTCTGCAAAGCTGGCGGTGAACTTCTCCGGCATGTGTTGCACGATCACAGTCCCAGGCGTGTTGCTGGGGAAGTCTTTGAGCACCGCCGTCAACGCCTGAGTTCCTCCCGTCGATGCGCCAATGGCGATGATCTTGTTGGTCGTCTCCGTCAAAGCCGAAGGGCGTTTGGTGGAAATAATCGAAGGACGCTTTTTGGTCACATTCACTTTGCAGGCAGCACAAAGAGCGGGAATCAGGTCGGCTTCCATTTCACGAGCCGAGTAGGCTGCGTGAGGTTTCTGGATGACTTCGACAGCTCCCAGTTCGAGCGCCTGATGGGCCATTTCGCTCCCTTTGGCCGACAACGACGACACGATAATCGTCGGAATCGGGAAGCTCTTCATCAGGTGAGACAGAAACGTCAGGCCATCCATGCGTGGCATTTCGATATCCAGCGTGATGACATCAGGCTTATGCTGGGCAATCATTTCACGAGCCACAAATGGATCAGGAGCAGCACCTACCACTTCAAAGCGGGGATCACTTTTGATGATCTTGGTGAAGCATTGTCGCACGAGTGCAGAGTCGTCGATGATAAGAACTTTAATCATGTGAGGGGGCCTTGTGATTAAACGAGGACGGGAGTGGATGATTTCGAGCCTACCGCATGCGGAGCAGGTGTTCTCGAGGTTTTACGGAAGATGGCTGGCGATTCGAACGTCAGCCCCTGATTCATTTCGCGGATGGTTTCGGTGGCACCGATCACGCACAGACCATGAGGAGCGAGGACTTTTTCAAAGCGTCCGATGAGTCCCTGGATCGTCGGAGCGTCAAAATAAATCATGACGTTGCGACACAAAATCACATCGATCGGCCCATGAAAAGGGAGAGGAGGCTGGCAGAGATTCAAATAGCGGAAGCGGACCATTTCACGCAGTCGTGATTTGATAATCCAAAGATCCCGGTTTGTCGGCGAACGATCGAAATAACGATCTTTCAAGTCTTTGGAAATACTTTCGACGCGATGAGTCGTGAATTGACCTCGCTGCGCCACTTCAAGAATGCGAGAAGAAATGTCGGTCGCGAGAATCCGGATATCCAGGCAGGTCATGCGTTCGCCAAAAGTTTCATGAAGCATCATTGCCAATGAATACGGCTCTTCGCCACTCGAGCTGGCTGCACACCAGATTCGCAGTTTGTATTGCCCAAGCTGGACGCGTCTTTTGATTTCATGGACAGCAGCATCAAGCCCCTGTTTCTCACGAAAAAAGAAAGTGTGGTGTGTGGCGATCGAATTAATTAGAAGCTGTTGCTCTTTGCCTGAAACATCTTTTTTGACGAGATTCAAATAGGATTCATAAGAAGAGATATTCAGATTCTGCATGCGTGACCGGATGCGTCCGATCAACAGCGTTTTTTTCTCCGGCGTCAGGAAGATACCACTTTTCTGGTGGATCAAGTCGCTGAATTGTTGAAACGTGAGGTCTTGCATAGTTGTGTTCGCAGTTAACATGATTGGAAATGAGGGGGTGTCAAATCAAGGAAGTCGACTTCATAAGGCATTGAAAAATCATCCCTCTGAATCAATGACTCAGAGGGACGGTGTTCAACGTGAGCTTTTCTAGATTCGTCCGGGTGGCTTGAGGTAACTTTCAAATCAAGGCATCAATTCAAATGAGAAACCGGTTGATCTGGTGGGTTACTTCAAACCCTCGTTTTGAACCTTAGAATTCCGAGAAGTCTTGATCGCCCATGTCGAATGGGATCAATTCTTCAGCCGCTTTCGTGGCTCGGACGGGTTCGCCGCCGGTGCGACCGGGCTTTTTCACATGACGATCCACATATTCCAGGATCTCGGTTTCGCGTTTACGACCCTTTGAGCCTGACTGTCCACGATGAGTTCCTGTGAGGATAAACTCGTCGACAATCCCCTTGAGTTCAGAGACTTGCTCATTGAGTTTTTCAGCGATGTCGGCAGATTCCTGACTGACGTCAGAAGCTTGTTGAGTCGCTTTGTCAACTTCGCGGACAGCCGTGTTGATCTGGTCGATCCCTTGTGCCTGCTCACCTGAGGCTGCTGCAATTTCTGCAACGAGGTCGTTGGTCTTGGAGGCTGACCCATGAATCTCGTTGAGGACTTTGGCGACTTCCTGTGTGATCTCAACTCCGGCAATGGCGTTGTCGACAGAAGCTTCGATCATCTGGGCTGTCGTACGAGCGGCTTCGGCAGAACGCTGAGCCAGGTTACGAACTTCTTCTGCAACCACGGCAAACCCACGACCTGCTTCTCCAGCCCGTGCTGCTTCGACAGCGGCGTTGAGAGCCAGCATGTTGGTTTGGAACGCGATTTCGTCAATCGTACGCACAATCTTGGCCTGCTCGTCTGAAGAGGACTTGATGCGTTCGATGGCTTCAGCCATGGCTTGCATCGATTTGTTCCCTTTTTCTGCAGAGATGCGGGTTTCTTCAGCCAGCGTCCGAGCTTGTTGAGCGTTGTCGGCAGCTTGCTTGGTCATCGAGGTCATCTCTTCGAGGCTGGAAGCGATTTCTTCCAGTCCACTGGCCTGCTCGGCAGCACCTGAGGCGATGCTTTGGCTGCGAGCCTGGACATCGTCAGAGGCTTTGGCAACTTGAGTCCCGGCTTGGGTGACTTTGGTCATTGATTCATCCAACGCTTCAACAGCGCGATTGATCGCCGATTGCAGTTGAGCAAACTCTCCTTGATAGTTGCCATTCATGCGAACAGTCAAGTCGCCTTCGGCAACCTTGTTCATCACATCGTTGGCGGCTGTGCAAGGACGGCTGAAAGCATCCACGGTTTTGTTCAACCCGCTGATCAGTTCACGGTAGGACCCCTGGAACATGGCTTCGTTGCCGCGGTGTTGGAGATTTCCTTCACGGGCTGCGTTGGCAATACCAGAGATCTCGTTGGAAAGATCTTTCATGGTTGTCATCACTGTCGAAACAGCGTTTGAAAGCATCCCGATTTCGTCTTTGGCTTTATAGTCGAGGTGTTGGTTGAAGTCACCGGCGGCGACTGCATTGGCGACTTTCGACATATTCACGATCGGTTTGGCGAAACGTCCACCGATCCATAATCCGAGCAGCACGATCACAACTGAAGAACCGGCGAAGATCCAGAAGATCCCGGATTGAAGTTGGCTGACTCCATTGAAGGCACGCCATTCATCCTGACCAACGCGGACCAGCAAAGTCCAGTTCATCCCAGGAAACCCGAGAGCTCCGTTTAAGTGAGTGTAGGCACTGGCTTGAGTGATCCCTTTGCGTGCATGGTCGCTGTAGCCATTTCCTGTCTTGCCTTCAGCACCTTCTAAAGCTGCTGCAACATTGGATTTGACGAGGTTGAGTTTGAACAGCACCGATTCGAAGTCGTGGTTAGGATCCTGAGAACCTGTGGCGGTTGGATCAAGATCCATGATCACATCACCTTGAGGATTCAGAAGAGTGATTTCTGCAGAACCAAGATTGTTGGCTGCAAGTGCTTTATAGGCTTTGACGAGCATCTCCTCGACGAGGGCAAAGCGAGTTTTGTTGTTCCAGTAAGCGATCACTTTTCCGTTTTCATAAACAGGAGCCGAGAAACCGATGGTCATCCCGGTATCGCCTGTATAGATTTTCTTGACGTCCTGATCGACGTAGACATCTTCCATATAGGTACCGTTGGAGATGTCGTTGCCAGGAGCGGTGTGAGCATGTCGGGTGGTGAATTCGCCACGAGAACAGGCTTTGAACCAGTCGCTTTCCTTGAAGTTTTTGTTGTAGATGAACGACGTGTCGATGTCGTTGCCGTTCTGGTCTTTGCTGTTGACGGCAATGACATTGCCCTCAAGATCGACCAGCGTGGTCAGGTAGTAGATGTCATAAGTATCGACATAGCTGTTCATGGCATCAACAATCGGATTGTTGCCCGTTTCGAACAGTGGTGTGACTTCTTTCGTGGGCCAGTATTGACGTTCACGCACCACGGTGTTGAGTGTGAACGCTTGAACGTCGCCGTAGCGTTCGAAAAGGTTGCGGTCGATTTTATCAGCAACAGCCACCGTAGAGGCTTCGAGTTGCTTCAAGCTGTTGCTTTCAATTTCCTTGGTGAAATACATCATGAGCAGGCAGACCGCAATCAACGGCGCCACTCCGAACGACAGAAAGAGCGCTGCCAGTTTTTTGGACAGCGTCAGGTTTTTGAAATTCAAAAACGCAGGCATGATTAAGTTCCTTGAGCGAATTGGTGAAGAGTTGATGTGTGGAATGACCTGGCGAAAGACAGGCGTTCCTTAGTCGATCTGACAGACGTCCCACAACGTCGGTCAGTGTTGCCGTTACTCGGCTGATCTGCCATCAGCCTGAGCCAAAGCCAGGTAATGCCATTGGTTGAGCATGCGCGAGATATCGATGAGAATCTTGACATCAGGGCCTGATTTGGCCAATCCCAGGATATAGGACGTGTCGATCGACATGCCCAGTTCCGGAGCGGGTTCAATTTCATTACCACCGATGTTCATGACCTCAGAGACCATATCGACGAGAAGTCCCATGTCAGCGGTTTTGTCGCCCAGGTCAATCTCGACAACGATAATGCAGTTACGATTGTTGTTGGCTTCAGGGGTCATTTTGAACCGCTGTCGCAGATCCATGACCGGGATAATTTTTCCTCGAAGATTGATAACACCGGTGATGTGTTCGGGAGCACCGGGAACGAAGGTCGTCGTCATCGAACCGATAATCTCGCGGACTTTCAGGATCTCGATACCGAACTCTTCTTTGCCGAGTTTGAAGGTGAGATATTTTCCCGAAAGGTCTTTCCCTCCCGGCGTCTCGAGCACAGCGGTGCGTGTTGCAGTCTCGCTCATCTGTTGCGTCTTTCTGAATTGAAGTTAAGGAGAGGGAGGGAATCCGAACGGACTGATTCCTGGGTTGTGTTCATAGTTAGGCGGCCACTATGGGCAGATCTTTCGTTTTGGCAAGTTGCAGCAAACCATGCACATCCAGGATCACTCCGACTTGCCCATCGGGAAGGACTGCACCACCGGAAACACCAGGCAGCGAATCCATACCATGTCCCAGATGTTTGATGACGACTTGCTGTTGACCAATGATTTCATCAACAAAAAAGCCGACGACTTTATCTTTGATTTCGACAAGCACGATCGTTCCCTTGGTTGGTGAAATGCGAGGCGTGCCGTGATCAAAGAGTTCGCTGAGTCGGAAGAAGGAAATGTTCTTGCCTCGGACGGCCATCAATTCGCCCTGGCCTTGAATGGTGGCCAGATCTTTTTCCATGGGTCGAATTTGTTGGAGGATGCTCAGTGTCGGGATGATGTAGCGTTGTTGATTCACCCGCACGACCATTCCATCGATGATTGCCAGCGTCAATGGAAGTCTCAACGAGACGGTCGTCCCGTGGCCTTGCTTGGAGCGGATTTC
Source organism: Planctomycetaceae bacterium (assembly GCA_041753175.1). GTDB lineage: Bacteria > Planctomycetota > Planctomycetia > Planctomycetales > Planctomycetaceae > SXPC01. The sequence goes on along the minus strand of JBGSVC010000057.1, from coordinate 4,365 downwards.
GACACTCCCGTGGAGCGCATCGATATTTCGACGGACGACATCCATCCCGACGCCTCTTCCCGAAAGATCGGTCACTTCAGCGGCTGTCGAAAAGCCGGGAGCAAAGATCAGGCTGTTGATTTCGTTTTCAGTCATGCCTTCGGCTGATGAAATGACGCCCTGACTGATCGCTTTTTGCAGGATGCGTTCACGGTTGAGGCCACGCCCGTCGTCTTCGATTTCGATGTAGATATTTCCGCCTCGATAGAAAGCGCGGAGGGTGATTTTGGCACGTTCAGGTTTTCCATTGGCCCGTCGTTCTTCTTTGGTCGGTTCAATGCCGTGGTCCAATGAATTGCGGACAATATGGATGAGGGGATCGGCGACTTGTTCGATGATGTTTTTATCGAGGTCGGTTTCTCCACCAATGATTTCGCAATCGATATCTTTGCCGAGTTTGCGAGACAAATCGCGCACCAATCTTGCCATCCGCTGAAAGAGCCCATTGATGGGCACCATCCGCAGGGAGAGACTGAGTTCCTGAAGTTCACGAGTGATTTTTCGAAGCTGTGAAAACTTTCGGGCGTTGACAGAGTTGTTGACATCAAGCGTGTGAACAACGGAGGAAACCATCGACTCGGCGATCACCAATTCCCCGATCAGATCGATGAGTTCGTCGAGTCGGTCTTTATCGACCTTCACGGATTCCGCAGCCGCTGCTGGCTTGTTTTTGTTGGCAGAGGCAGGCGTCGTCGCCTGGGCAGGGGCATTGCCACTGATGGGCAATGTTTCGACATTGTTGGAAAGGGCGTGTTCCTCTTCGGTCTGATCGTTTTTCGTGACGATCTCATCGGTGCCCAGAATCTCGCCGGCTGCTAGGCGTTTGAGTTGCGAGATCAATTGATCCTGCTGAGGATGACGCAGCGGAATCGTTCCGTCGGCCACCCACGTGCCGTAGCGTTGCATCAGGTCGCGGATGACATCGACAGTCCGCAGGATGACATCCATCGATGAGGAGACGACACGGATTTTGTTATCGCGTGCCAGATCAAGTAGAGTCTCGGCTTCGTGAGTGACATGAATAATGTCTTTGAGATCCAGAAAACCTGCATTCCCTTTGATCGTATGGAAGCTGCGAAAAACGGTGTTGAGGGCTTCTTTATCGTCGGGATTGTTTTCAAGTTCGAGGAGATTGGGTTCGATGTTGTTTAAGTGATCTGTCACTTCAGACAAAAACATCTGCCAGGAATCTGCATCGAGTTCAGAAGGGACAGAACAATGCGTCGCTGTAGGCTCTGACTTAGCAGAAGCCAGGGCAAGTTGAGCTGGCGGTTTTGGTGTAGTCGAAGCCGAGGGCGTGGCTTTGGGAGTGAGGTTGCCAAATATGGATTGGCAGTAGGGCATCAGGCAGTCAGGAATATTCGAGGCGTTGACCTGATTGCCTGCTTCTTCTGACTGGCAGAGTTCCAGAAGTTGATCAATCAGAGCCAGTTCGGCTTCAATTGTCGCAAACATGGAATCTTCAGCCATGAGTCTGGTGGCCACACAATAACGTGTCGCTGCTTCTGAGAGCTTCACTCCCATGTTCAGGCCAGACTGGCTGCATTCGTGTTCGACGTCTCGGTATTTTTGGAATGCCTGATCGAGAATCGTTTCAACTTGCATGGTCGACATTTCTTGACATGAGGGCAGGTACGCACAGAAGGCCGTCCCGGAATGGACGCAATGGACACTTTGGGTAAACCACACAGTCTCTATCGAAAGATACGTTCAGGAAATTTGGCCAAAGTGCAGCGATTGGATGCATAACGGGTAGCCGTACGGTGAAAAAACCGAATGTACCGATTCTCTGACACGTCGTTACCTTGCGAACTATTGACGATAAAACGATTTACGACGACGATCGGCCAGAGTTGTCGAGGAAATACCTGACAGCGTGCCGTGGCTTGGCAAATTTAGTTGCTGAAGGAGGAAGCAATCCATTCAGCGAGAGGTGGTTGCAATCGGGGTTATGCGCAGACGCAGCCAGGGGGGGCATCGGAAACAGACGGTTTCTTTGGCATTCAACGTTCAACAGGTGTCAGAGCGCCATCATCGCCAGACACCATTCAATAAGCGTGTTGAAAAAGCAGCGTTGCGAAGCGAGACTATCGACCGGCTGGAGCCACCATCGCCGGGCTAAGATCTTCGGGAATGAGCGCCTCGTCCTGGAAACTAAAGTCAGCCGAGGTGTTGCCCGCCTCGGAGACTTCTATTTCGTGTGTGGAATTTTGGTTGTATGGTGCAGGAAGAGTTTCGACACCGATGCGATTGGCCCTCGAGAAGGTGACTTTATGTCTGCCCACAAAAGCTCCTTGTTGCGACTCTGCGCGCGAAAGCGTGACCAGTTCGTAGCGGCCTTCTTGATCAGTTGTAGCCGCTGATGAGAAAGGTGAGCGGTCGCTGTAGGCGACTTGAGGAGTGAAGGTGACTCGAACATTGACTGCAGGTTGATTATTAAAAGTCACGACTCCTGAGACGGGAACATAGGACGACTGCTTGCTGCAGCCAGTGACCATCACCATCGCGACCAGCATTCCCATTGACACCAATCGGGAATCTGTCTTCATCGTCCACAGAACCTGCTTGACGCTACATAACAGGATTCCGCTACGCGAAATTCGCAAGCATAAACGACCTTTTTCAACCATCACTGAGGCCAGTCCTAACAGGCTTGCTGTGTTGTCATTCATGAAGTCATCCGATTTACTGGAAGAGCAAGAGGGTGTTGGAGGAGTTTCTGGCGCCGGGTGATTTAGTAGTCTTTGGATTCCATCCATGGAATCATACAGCTCATCGAGACCATCAACTGGCTGTCAGCCTTGGGAAGATCATGGTGACTTCCCAAGGCTCAGGCAGGTGGGAAGAGACACTCCTGCTTCTTCCCTTCGAATCGCATCGAAGCACCGCTGAAAACAGAGAAAAAAATGGACGGTTTTTTTAGAACTCACCGACCGGGATGCCATCATCACGCACAAACAGGCGATTGAGTGTCCCGTTTCCGACAGCGGCATCTGGTAGGCCCGACTCTGCAACGAAGTCGATATTTTCTGTAATGAATCTGACAGATCCGTCACAAAGCACGACTTGTGCTCCTCCACGGTGAAAACTGGAAAGGCTTCCGAATCTCATCTGAGCGCAGGTGGGGGTTGCTCCAATGAATTGATTCAGGTTGATGCCCCCGGTATTGACGATTCCCCAATACGCGGTGGAGTATTTGGGATCATTTGAGCGGGTATCGGCAAACCCATCGATGGATCCAAAGAGCACGCCGGCGCCCAGTTTGGCCTGGTTTGCTCCCGTTAACCCGAAGCAACCTCCGGAAGGATAATTGACGATGTAGTTAGTCTGATAGACTTTTTCACCGGCGAGAATTGTGTTCGACAAACCATCCGTGACCGACCGGAAAGGAGAAGCCCCATCACGCCAGAAAACGCCTCGCGTGTCGCCTGCAGGGTTTGAACCTGATCCAGCATTGCCAGCATAACTGCTGCGGGCATTGACGCCGTAGTTGGAGATGGGTAACTGGAAATTAACAGCATTCGCATCGGCGATGGGACGTGAATCATTCAGATCAGGCGCCGATTCGGAAGGGCAGCGAAACATGGCGATCGTTTTTTGCATCGCGAGATTCTGAGCAACAGCAGACGCACCAAACAACTGATTCCCGACGGTCATAGCATCGTAAAGACCAGATTGTTCAATATTGGGGAGAATAAAGGCCGTCCATTGCCAATGCCCTTTGGGAGGTGTCGTCGTGGCCGGATTTTGGCGAACGTATGCCGGCGGCAGCGAAAAATAAGTATCGTGATAGTTATGCATCGCCAAACCAATTTGCTTGAGATTGTTTTGACAGGAACTGCGTCTGGCTGCTTCGCGCGCCTGCTGGACGGCAGGAAGCAAAATCGCCACAAGTGTCGCGATGATGGCGATGACAACCAGAAGTTCAATCAATGTGAATCCACGACGATCAACATGGCGACAATAGCGATCCATAGAGTTCTCTCAGTCTGTAAAGAGGGCCCGGGTGTTTTTTATTTATCTCTATTTCAATTCACGTGCTTTCGCGTAGCTGCTTAACGCTCAACGGCAGTCTGTTCTTTGAGCAGATCACCGACGACTTTGCGAAGTTCATCCCCTCTGAGGTCGGAATATCGGGCTTTGCCCTGGCGATCAATCACGAATGTCATGGGGATGCCATAGACATTGTTGACGATCGCCGGGTGAGAGGATGTTCCTGCGCCATCGTAAATCTGAGGCCAGGTCATATTGAATTTCGTCATCACTTCCTGAATTCGCTCTTCAGCACCTTCTGAATCCAGGCAGACGCCGACGATGGAAAAATCC
>JBGSVC010000056.1:0-20436 GCA_041753175.1 Planctomycetaceae bacterium | reverse complement strand
TTCCATACCGATCCGCAGTTCTGCAGATGCTCCACCCAGCCCGGGTCTGTTGATTTGGACCACCGGCGAGTTGGCTGATGAAAGAAAGATTCCCAGAATATCCCGGCTGGCAAGAATCGAGATGCCATGTTGCGTGTAGTAATATCGTTTCAGGTTAGTGCGTTCGATAATGGGATTGGACGTATCGGGTTGACCCAATCGCTGTTGAAGATCTTCAAAAAGTTGTGAAAGTCCGACGACCGTGCCGTCTGGCAGTGTCACACTGGTGACAATTCGCCACTCCTGAACTCCAGGGGATTTGAAATCGTCTTTTGACTTTGGGGTCTTGCCGAGTGTCTTGGCAAGCTCTGCATATTCCTGATACGCGACCGGCCACCAGGCGCTGGCAGGCGAGATCGTCAGTAGATAGCGTTCAAGCAATTTAATTGCTGAGGATTGATCCGACGATTTTCCTGACGACAACAAAAGCATTGCGTGGGAATATCCGAGGGCAGCCGAGAGAGTTTCTATTCTTGATTCTTCAGCAGGTTGTTGCTTGGAAACCTGACTGAGTTCTTTAAGGGCCTGGACAATTCGAGAATCATCCAGAGGCCTTCCAGCCCCCGCATTAACGAGAATTGTTGCGCGGGTGAGAGGGTCGAGCGTGCTGGCAATTTCTGGATTGTCCAGAAGTTTTAATGCTTCGACAAAGTACTTTTCCGCCTCCCCAACTTGTTTGCCGGCAGGGTGAATCAGATAAGCGACGGCAAGATTGGCTCGCACGAGAATCAGATCATCTTTGACTTTTTTTCGTTCTGCGATCCGCAATGCTTCCCGAAGTGCACCCACAGCTTCAAACCACAAGTCTTCATCAATCCCACGAATCTGGGCTGAAAGTGAATCGGGACGACGATAGAAGCCACCGACGACAATATGACCGATCTCAAAGTTTCGAAGATCTTCTTCATCGAGAGCATCGGCATACTGCATCAGGAGCGTATAGCCAAGATTGGCCCAGCCTTCATTGCAGTCAGGGAATTCTTCGGTAACTTTTCGAAAACAGAACTCTGCGTGGATGTAGTTTTCTGTTTCCAGAAACAAGACACCATTTTTGAAGGCAATCATGGATTGCCAGAGTTCTTTTTGAACTTCATCACGCTGCAAAAATGAAGCACGCATATCCCAGGAAGGGTGTGTGAATTGCAATCCTTGAAAAGAACAGTAATCCTGGCCGGCTTCGACGGTAGACATGCCATGCAGGGCTTGTTGAATTCCGCGATGGGAGAAACCTGCTTTCAAGGCCAGTTGCATTCCATAAAAATCTGCTTCCAGTTCCTGATCACGTCCGGCCGCAGTGACAGCCGTAGATGCTTTGATTTTCCCAAATTTCTCGGCTCGTTCCAGCATCGCTTGCCCATGAAAATACATCAAATGCCCGATTTCATGACCGACAATGAAGGCAAGAATGTCTGGGTCGAAATGAGCGACTTTCTCGATCAGGCCTACATAGACATGGACATTCGGTGTGTAGCCTCCTTCTGTATGAGAAGGAAATGCAATGGCCTGGACGACGTCGCTATCTTCAATTGCCAGAACTGGTGGCCAGACATCCCAACCATCATGAGTCGGGATTTCAGCGATGAGTCGATCGAATGTCAATTGCACGACTTCACGATGACGATCCGTAATTTCCGCTTGCAGAGTTGTTGCCGTCAGTGACGACATCACACATGTCATGGCAATCGTCATCAATGCCATTCTCTTGACGATGTGGGAGTAAAGATTAAGAAAACTCATGATTAGTTTCCTTTTGCTTTCAAGTCGGCTTGATCCTGAAAAGCCGATCCGACGGCTTGATTGGATTGTTTGCCGAGTGGTGATTTGTCTTTGGAAACTCCTGCCGAGAGTCCCGAATAGTTGGCAGGGAGTTTGCCGGTCGATGTTTCCTGTTTGGTCTTGATGTCTTCAAAACTTTGTGTCCAGGCTGCAACCGATTCACTTTTCAATGTCTGGGCTTTATTTTTCAAAGTGGCTGGTGGGCTGGTTGCTCCAGAGACTCCGGGGAGTGGATTCATATACGCTGCTGCTTTGTCAGAGGCGGCCATGCCTGAAAGTGAATTCTCTTTCTCGACTGATTTTTGGGATGAGTGTGCGAGACTTTGAAGTTGTGCATGGTCAGATTTTGACGATGATTCTGCATTGAGGGAAGAATGATTTGCCATGCCTTGCGATTGAGCCTGACATGTCGATCCGACTGACAGAATCGAACACAGTCCCATCGCAGCCAGTTGAATGGAGTTTAATTTCAGAGACATTATGAAATCCTTTTATAGAGTGGATCAAAAAGAGAGGTGAACTTTACTTTTCATCTGACGCCTGAATAGAAAATAAAGTTTCCTGCTTTTCTGAAATTCGAAGAATTTGAATCAAATGCGTATCAGACAGTTAATGTCGAATGGTTAATGAGAGACTGGCCGTCCCCCATTCATTGGGGGCAAACAACGTCTCGATTTTCTGAGAGGTCAGTTCGGTGACGGGAGTCATTGGTGACGAATTTGTTTTTTGTTGAACATGAAACCCTTTGACCCGACCCAACGAAGGCATCCCTTCCTGTTGTAATCTTTGAGCCGTCACATTCTCTAAAACCAGCGGACGGGTGGTAACGATCGCTTTGACAATCGTCGTTCCAACAGGTGGTTTGGCGATGAATTCGAAATTCATCTGAGACGTTGGAATCGTTACGGTCTGATGTTTCTTGAGTTCAAGATTTCCATGAAAAGCATTAGGGACCAACAGAATCAACTCCCCAGTGGAATCAACGGAAATGAGTGTCAGAAAGCCATCCTGATTCGCACGCAGCCGAACAACGAGTTGATCTCCCACAAGAAAGGTTTGACGCTCGTTTTCAACCCAAAGTTCCACCTTGAGTGATCCATCACGGTTTTCGGCATCGATCAAATTGACATTCGTGTGCCCGATCGTCAGATTTGCGTTGGCCTGAGCAGCTTCATTGATCGCGAAATTTGTGGTGTCTTCAGCGAAGTAAGGGAACGGCAAGACAACAAACGGCCGGGGTTCCTCAAACCCCAACAAACGAGACATGCGTGCGAATTGTGAGATGAGGCGTTGTCGGTCGAAGATCCCCTGCTCGGCCACTTTCAGGAGTTGACGTGTTTCCGTTTCTCGCGACATTCTGTCGCGAAACTCCTGGGCCGACAAGCCAAATTCTGAAGCCAGACCTGGAGCATCAAGATCGTCTTTGAAACGGTTGAAAAGTTCACGAGCCGGTTCGGTGGCCCCTTGCTGAGGGATGCCTGCAGTTTCCAATGCCGATAGAAAACGCTGGCGATCCTGCTCGATGAGATTTTGAAAGTCGTCATGAGTGGGAAATAGTTCGTTGATGATCTCACGCTGCCGGGCATCAAACCGAACGACATTCTCTTCGACGGCCGAGCGCACGACATCCAACTGTGCCAGACGGGGTGAATACTTTTCAGGTTTCATCCCCTGGAAATGGCAACTCAAGCAACTAATTCCGTTAATGATAGCCTCTCGAGGCATGGTCTCATCCTGCACAATCGCCGAGGGGGCAACATCGAGACGTTGACCTTCCGAGTTGACCAGCATATAAGCCTGAAAACCATTTGGGAGATTGTAGATAGCTTCGCCGCCGTCGTGTTTGAATTCAAACTGACTGGCCAGTCCCAGGCCTTTGGGTCCGTGTGGGAAATCGATGAAGTTGGATTCTCCATCGTTGGAACCGTTGTCGTAACTCAGATGATAGGCACCCCCTCGAAACGGGATACGTTCCAGAAGACGATTATAGTCGGAGACGCGCGATTCGATCATTCCGCTGCGAGCAACATTGCGATTTCGAATCTCCGAGAAACGATCGATCCCCAAAGAGGATTCCAGTTCATGCAACGTAGCTGGGATGCCGACGAGTTCGTGATAAAACGGAGGTTGCAATGTCGCGAACACAAACCAGTCTGCTCTCAGGTATGGCAGATCAGAACTTGTCAGCGAGTAGACTGCCGACGAGGAGCCATTGTTGAACTCGATAGCAAAGGGATAGTGTTTTGTCAGGCGATCCCACATCTGGGATGTCCAGCCGATGTCTCTGAGATCAAACCGAAAAATCGTGCGCTCCTGATCGACAGCAGTCAGTTTATTGACAGCGTGGGAGGTGTCCAGTCCCAGAATCTGCGACGACCGAGAAAGTGAGTTGAGCGTCTTGACAATCGCGGCGCGATAGATTTGCAACTCCTGGGACGTCACGCCCGGGTGATTGTGAAGATTGGTCAGCGTTAGATATCGGGCGTTCTGGAGTTCTATTCCAGACAGAGACGCAAGATCGCTTGCGACCGCGTTGACGATTGAGGAAAGAGGTATCAGCGAACGTTCCGTCTGGACCTGTTGGCTTTCATACTCCTGACTGACGCCTCCTCGATTGATCCAATCCCGAAAGACATCCTTCTCGGCTACGGTGAGCGGGCCGTTCCAGCGAATGTCGTCAAAATTGGGTTTAGGCATCCGAGCCTGTTCGCCCAAAAGAAGATCGTTGAGCATTTCTTCGTTGCTGGCATCCAGGTAGTTGAAAGCCAACGCTTTGAGGTCCAGAAGATCTGCAACGCCCGAAGCAGCGTCCTGACCGAGATTGTCGTGACATTTCACACATTTATTATTGAGTATCCAGTAGACTTGCTGATCTAATGGATCACCCTGAGGATTTTGAGCGCTGGCAACAGGGCAAATCGAAAATAAATGGAAGAGGAAGACCAAAATCGGGAAGAAACATAAGTGAAGTCGTCGCATTTTGACATTCTTTATGTTGTGATTAGACTCAATGACAGAAGTGATCGTTGAGGAAACATCATCAAGCTCAGTCTATTTGTCAACTCATGTTGTCATATCGCAGTTCATTACTTCTACAGAATGAAACTTCTCGTGCAAGGCCTGTTATCAGAAAATTGATCATTTTCTTTGATGCCATAGAGTTGCGTTTATAATAAACCGTCAAAAGAATCGATTCAATACCGGGAAATTCGACATGATCCCCTCACAATTAGAAACCGTGGCACACTGAGTCAGTCGAAGTGAGTGATTACGGGTCTTCAAATGCCTGTCACCTTAAAGTCTAGTTTACCCCCCACAAAAAAATTCTTGTTAACACAGTCATTCTTGTTGACACAGTCTCGAATGAATCAATAGTTTGGTGCAGGCTCTATGCGTTGTGATCAGTCGATGGCCCTCAATAACAGATTTCTACTCGTCGCCATTTTCTCGCTGGCTGCTTCGGCGATCGCCTTTGCTCAGGTCAGTGACGAAGTCGATCCAAAGCCACCAGAATCTTCATATAATCAGAAACTCAACGATCAGCGTATCGAGCTGGAGTTAAAAAAGCAGGAAGCCTGGAAGAATGGCAATGTCTCGCTCGCGCTGACCACCGCCGAAAAACTCATCGAAGTCGAACGACAACAGTTTGATTCCGGCGATGATCGTCTCAGCCAAACATATGCAGAGTTGTCGCATTATGCGCTAGAATTGGATCGTGTTGACACAGCCAATCGTTTTTTGACACGTGCGATCGAGAATTTGCAGTCAGGGCGTCAAGAAGGAAATTGGCGAATCAAAGAAGCGCAAGAGTTGACCGCCATGACAAACGCACTCATGGAGCGTCCACTTGAAGATCGTCAGGAACTTTTCTACTGGCAGCGTCAACTTCAACAATCCATCGATTCAGGCGCACTCGAAGAGGCATTAACGGCGTCAGAAAACTTTGCCAGAGTTTGTCGTGAATTGTTTGGGGAGCGTCACACTCAGTCCATCTTGGCGATGGCCTATGTTCAGGCCATCCAAATTCAAAGAGGCTACCTGCAAACGGTTGGAACGCAACTTGAGCGTCTGCGTGTGGAACTGACGCAGGTCGCGCATCCTCAACACCCGTCTCATGGAATCCTTCAATTTCTGTTAGGACAATTTACAGATGCTCGAGGGGACGACATCTCCTCTGCCCTCAATTATGCTGAAAACTCGATCGATTGTTTTCAAGCGGCTGAAATGACGGAATCGTTGGATTACGCCCGCAGTTTGACCCTCAAAGGGGGATTGCTCGTCAAACTCAGTCGCTATGAAGAAGCTCTCATGCCACTGCAAGATGCTTATCATCTATCAAAATTTGAAGGTCAGACGAGTGAGCAACTCAGATATTTAGCCGACAATCTGAATTATGCACTGCGTCAGGTCGCCCATGCCCAATGGGAGTTGAAAAACTGGTCTCAGGCTCAAGCATTGATGAAAGAAGCCTACGAACTGGCGATTGTCCATTGGGGAAAAGACAATTTTCGTGCAATCGATATTCGAATTGATCCCATCATGACGGTCCAGGCTCGGCTCTGGACTCCGGAACAAACTTCTCAGTATGAAAAAACGAAAGCGCTCGCCCGGGAGATCGATACTCTGATCTCTGGTGGCGATGCTCAGAAAGCTCTCGAAGCAGCCAAGCTAAGATACCAACTGCTAGTCGATTTGATGGGCCGAACCAATGCTCAGACGCTTCGCGCCCGGTTGCAGGTGATCAAATTGATTCTCAGTCTGGCGAATACTGCAGGCGAAGATCTGGAACGATTGAAAAGCCAGATCCTGGATCTGGAACGTGTCTACAAAGAAAACTTTGGTCAGGGGCATTGGGAGTATGGACTCTTATGCCTGGATCTGGCCGACCCATTGCCTGTCAGCGATGAGATGAAGCTGGATTTGTGTCGAAAAGCAGTGGAGAGCTTTCGAATTTCATTATCGTCGTCGTCAGACGAGTATGCCCAGGCCGTGTCCGTGCTCGGCTGTCTATTAGATAGTCAGGATCAACCGGAATCTGAGCAGATTTTAAAAGAAGCAATTTCTTTGTGGGAAGCCAGTCGCTATCGCGGCAACTACGCCCATCTCCAGGCGCTTTGCACGTTAGGTATGTATTACTACAACGCGGGTGATCCCTATGAAGCCAGGCAAATACTTACTCAGGCGACAGATCTACTCAGAGACACCCAGACAGAAAACGTCTCGTATGATCTGGCTCAAGTTCTGAATTTTCTGGGAAACGTGTCGGCCGATCAGGGACGTCTGGAAGATGCACTGGTCTTTTATCAAGAGGCTCTGAAGCTGTTTGAAACTGGAAGCACAAACTCAAAATCGCCTCGCTATGGCAAGTCAATTCAAGATTATATTTCGACATACGAGTGGTGTCTGTACAACGCAGCGTCCAGCTTTGTCCTCACTGGAAAGTATGCACAAGCCGACGAGCTGCTGAAAAAACTTCTTGACAGGCTCGGTAACCAAACAGCTTTCGACCGATACCGAAATGCTCTCTATATCCAGGCCAAGAGCCAGGCTCATCAAAATCAACTCGAACGTGCTCAGCAGATTTTGCAGAAGGCGAAAGTCAGTATCGATCAACATGAACCTCAAGATCCCCTTATCTTGGGTCATTTCTATCTCATCTCGGGTGAAGTGTATGCCACCGCCGGAGATTTGATGCGGTCACGCCAGGAAGTCGATCTTGCCTTTCAGGAATTCCGCAAGATCGAGGATCTCAATGAGATCGAGGAATTGGAATGGGGTTATTTCGACACTTATTTACTCCGACTACGAGAAGCCTATGAGGCGTTGCAGGCATGGGATCAAGTCGTACAGGTGCGTGAATTTGCCCGCCAGTCGGAAGAAATTCTGTATGACCAATGGCCCCAGACACAGTTGACGCTCAAACGAGAGCTTCAGCTTTCCAAACGTGTTGCTGCCCTCGATCCCCAACAGCAATCTGTCTATGCTCAAATGCGAAACGATACCAAGACTCTGGAAAAAGGGTCCGTCAGCGATCAGGAACTTGGTGACATTCTCGAACGCTCGGACCGACTGATGGCTGAGGTCGGCGAACATCTCGGTTATTTCAATCTCGCCAGCATGGAATATGCTCGTCAATTGGCATTGGTCTTCGAACAAAAAGAAGTTTATGAACAAGCCCGAAGGTTGATGTTGTTTTCAATCACGTGTGGAACCACTCAACTCGGATATGATCACTCGGAGATGATCGCGTTGTTTCTCGATGGAGCAAGAATCCAGAGGCTATCGGGCAACTATACCCAAGCCAGGAAGCTGGCAGAACAATGTGTGACACTTTCTGATCAGAATAACGGCCAAACCAGTTACAATTCATTCCAATCACGATTGGAACTCGCACAACTGTATGCCATCATCGACGACTTCGCCCATGCTTTGCCGCTAGCTCGGGCAGCCACACAAGGTTTTAAACGCATTTGGGGTGAAGAGAATCTCGAATACGCTCAGGCGCTCCAGTTACTCGGTGAAATTCAATTTCGATTGGGTCAGCCCGAACTAGGCTATGCCAGTATCGAGCAATCTCATCAAATTCTCAGTCGGATTCTTCCTGCCGATAATTTGCAGCGCCTTAAGAGTTCCGGTGCCATCGCGGTCGCCGCTGCGTTGGAATCTTCCGACAACCAGACGGCTCGAACTCTCTTTGTTGACGTTTTCAAACAGTTTGAAACAGCCGGACAGACCCAGTCCAAAGAGTATCGCGAATTGCTTCTCTCCTTTGGCGATGCCCTGATGCGTTGGGGAGACCCGATCGCCGCCGAACAGGCTTATTTAGACGCTGGCAAGGATTTCAGAGGGGCTTCGGCGAATGCCGTTTTCTGGCAGTCGTTGTCTTCCAGGCTGGGAATTGCCCAGCGTAAAAATGGAAAACTACATGAGGCAACCCAAAACCTGAATCATGCCCTGGAAATTCAACAGTCTCTCTATGGGGAGAGTTCCAGTCTGGTGGCACACACGAAATTTCAAATCGCCGTGGTTTCAGCGATGCTCGGAGATCGGGAAAGTGCCCGGAAGAATGTGTTGGAGTCACTGGACTTACAGCAGGCAAAACTGTCGCAAATTGGCAGCCTGATGACCGACGAATCATTGAAAACTATTCTCTCAGGTGAAGAGCAACCTCTGGATTTGTTAATCGAACTGATGCTGCAGGAGAAACCAGATGACTCCCATACGCAAACTGCATTTCAGTGGTTGTTTCAACGCAAAGGATTGGCTCTTGATTTGAGCTGTCGAATGAAATCCTGGGAACTTGCACAGTCGTTTGATACGAAAACCTTGGACCTGATCGAATCAATCCGCCTGCTCAGTCAGGAACTTGCAGATCTCAGTCTGCAGGCACAAGAGACCATGTCAATTGAAGAAAAAGCAGCTCAGAGCCAGCAGATTCGAGAGCTCCTGGATCAACAACAAGGTGAGTTAGCATTAAAACTGGAAAATAGCGAGAACCTCTTTCCAAAGCTGAGCATCAATCAACTCGTCCAGAAGTTACCTCCTGATAGCTGTTTGATTGACTACTTCAAAGTCAGACAACTGGCGACCTCGAATTCAGTTCCAGCAGCCAAGTCACGCTATGTCGCTTTTCTGGCCAGAAACATTGATGACCGACTCGTCGTCGATTTTGCTGATCTGGGTGATGCCGAGGTCATCGAACAAACGATCTCGGAGCTTCGAGAACAGACACGTCAAGTTCCCCGACTGTTGCGAAGCGCTTACGAAGCAGATTTGGAGAAATCCTATCAGCAAATAGCAGCACAACTCTATCGTCAGTTACTGGAACCATTTCAAGAGCAGATCTCGACAACTCAGATGCTCATTATCGGCCCCGACGAAGAAATTTCGAATGTACCCTTTGCTGCTTTATGTGATCTTCAAGGGCATTATCTGGTGGAATCTCATCAGACCAGTTATGTCTCTTCTGCGCGTGATCTACTAAGGAAAAATGGCCCCTCTGGTGTCGGCACGATTGTCGTTGCCGATCCGAATTTTGATGCCAATGTAAATTTTCTGGCGGAAGGTCAAAACGGGATCTCCAATCCGCAGTCGTTTTCTAATCTTGTCACACTCAGAGGCGCAGACGACATTGATTTAAGGTCGTCACTGCATTGGAAACGTCTGCCAGGCGCTCAGCAGGAAGCTGCGGAAGTCAGCGGAGTGTTAACAGATTCCCATTTTGGGCCTGTCACCGTTTTTTTAGGAGATCAGGCTGTTGAAGAGATCGTCAAATCAACTCATGCTGCGCGCATCGTGCATTTAGCAACTCACGGCTTTTACGTCCCTCTGACATCGGAATATTCAACGCCTCTGGAGCTTTCATCGTCATCAACTTTGAATACGAATTTGACTCGACTGCGTAGTGAGGAAAATCCCCTGCTGCGGTCAGGCATCGTCCTGGCGGGAGCCAATCGAGTGGTGAGCCAGTCTGAGCAACGAAATAAAGAAGATGGCTGGCTGACTGCTCAGGAAATTGCAAGAATGGATTTCCGCAACACAGAACTCATCGTGTTAAGCGCCTGTGAGAGTGGTCTGGGAGACTTATCATCCGGCCAGGGAGTTCAAGGGATTCGGCGCGCCTTCATCAACGCCGGCGCCCACAGTGTGCTGACATCGTTATTCAAAGTTCCCGATCTTGAAACACGTGAACTAATCACCGGTTTTTATCAGGAACTTCTCAGAACAGGAAATCGTCGCGAGGCGCTCTGTGTGTCACAAAAAGCGTTTATCGACAAACGACGCCAGGAACACGGAGCTGCCCATCCTTTTTTTTGGGCCAGTTTCATCCTGATTGGTGACGCACAGTAGTCTTCTTTGAGAATCATTAGAAACCTCCGCCACCCAACGCCTGATAGGCGTTAACAATGGCAGCCAGTTGTTGTTGCTTGGTTTCGATGATGACCATTTTGGCTTCCATCATATCACGCTGTGCGAGCAACACATCGATGTATTCTCCCTTGGCGGATTGAAACAAATTCGTGGCATTCTCCACAGAGGCATTCAAAGAGTCCAACTGCTGTTTTTTAACTTCAATACTGCGGGCATAGTTTTCTGCTTTGGAGACACGATTGATAACTTCTGTGAAAGCATTCAATATCGTCCGCTGATAGTCATAGACAGCTTGAAGCTGACGTGAATTTGCCGTCTGATAATCCGCCTTAATCGCGCGTTTGTTGATCAATGGGGCAACAAGATCGCCGGCAACATTGTAAATTAAAGAATCGGGACTGGAGAACAGATACTTGGTGTTGAAGGCCAGGTAGCCAACGTCGGCTGAGATGGCAAGCCTGGGATAAAACCGCGCACGGGCCACTTTGACATCCAGACCAGCAGCCTGGAGTTCGAGTTCCGACTGACGAATATCAGGACGATTTCGCAACAATTGTGCAGGAATGCCGGCACAAAGTTCATGCAGATTCAGATCGATAAAGTCTGTGGACATCCGTTCGACGGGTTGAGGGTAACGACCTGCCAGAAAGTTGATCCGATTCTCAACTTCGATAATTTGCTGTTGAATGATAAATCGTTCGCTCTCATTTTTTTGAACCTCAGCCTGGAAACGTTGGACTGCCAGTTCGGTTCCACGTGCCGCTTCTTTAAAGGCTTTGGACGCTTCCAGACTCTTTTGCTGAATGGTAATGGTTTGCTCTAGTATCTGGAGGCGATTATCGAGCGCCATCAGCTCGTAGTAGCTTTCTGCGACTTCAGCAACGAGCCGTGTGACGACATAATTTCTTCCTTCAGCAGTTCCCAGATATCGTAACGCGGCTGCATCTTTGGCGTTTCTCAACCGTCGCCAGATATCAACTTCCCAACTCACATTGGCTGCGCCCATAAACTCGGGATATGGATCTGGCAGCGATTTGCCGGGGCGAAACGGGACAAACTCCTCCACGGCACCATTTCTGGAAAATCGACTCGACTTTTCCAGTCCCGCGCGGGCACCAAATCCAACAAATGGCAGGTACTCTCCTGAGCGGGCCTGTACTTCGTTGTAGGCAATCTGAACCTCTTCTGCCAAAATTCGAAGCTCCTGATTCCCGATCAATGCCTGATCAATCAGACCGACAAGGATGGGATCGTCGTAGAACATTCTCCATCCAACGAACGATGAGTTTTCTGTGCAATCACATTCCTCAACCAGACCTGTATTGCCTACAAACGTTCCTGGAACCGACGGTCCCTTGCAGGCACGTCTGAGCTGTGGGATCGAACATCCCTGCAGACTCAAGATCATGCATAAAATGACGGCTTTTCGAAATGCAGGACTAGTGGGCTTCGCGTTCGAAGAGTTCACTAAGTGGTTCATCGTGCTCATCCTTGATAAATTTTCGCCCGTCGGCCATCTTGCCGAACAGATAGTAAAGTCCTGGAATCACAAGGACTCCGAAGATTGTTCCCATCAGCATTCCCCCGACGGCGGTTGTGCCGATCGTGCGATTGCCAATTGCGCCCGGTCCGGTCGCTCTGACAAGCGGAATCAGACCGGCGATAAATGCAAATGAAGTCATCAAAATTGGTCGAAAACGGACTTTCCCGCCCTCGATCGCTGCTTCCATAAGACTTAAGCCTTCATGGCGTCGCTGAATGGCAAATTCAATAATCAAGATCGCATTTTTGCCCAACAAACCAACCAGCATGACAAGCCCGATTTGGGCGTAGACATCGTTGGCCAGTCCCATCGCCTTGAGGAACAAAAACGAGCCGAACAACCCGACAGGAAGAGAAATAATAACTGCCAGTGGGAGCAGGAAACTTTCGTATTGGCCGACGAGTACGAGATAGACGAACATCACAACGATTAAAAAGATATAGATTGCCAGATTTCCTTTATTGGCTTCATCATAGGACAGCCCCTGCCAACCAATATCGAAGCCACGCGGTAACGTCTCTTTGGCAACTTCCTGTATGGCGGCAATCGCCTGACCGGTACTATAGCCAGCAGCCGGTGCACCTTGAATGATTGCAGTCGGATACAGGTTAAAGCGGTTGATCTCGTTAAGCCCCTGTTTCTTTTCCAGTTTCATGAACGCAGAATAAGGAACCATTTCATCGCGTGCATTTTTGACGAACATATTTTCCAGGTCTTCGGGGTATCTGCGGAATTCAGGAGCCGCTTGCACGTAGACTTTGAAAAACTGGCCAAAGCGGACAAACCCTTGTTCCCATGTACTTCCCACGACGATCGAAAGATTGTTTAATGCCTCGCTGATCGTCACACCTTTTTGCATCGCAGCATCGTTGTCAATAACCAGTTCATACTGGGGATAGTTAGCGGCGAAGAAGGTAAATAACCCCTTGAGCTCTTTTCGTTCTGAAAGCGTCTTCAAAAATTCATCGGTGATCTGTCCGAGTTGTTCGTAGTCACCGGTGTTCGTCTTATCAAGCAGACACAATGAGAATCCCCCTGCAGCTCCGAAACCAGGCACCGCCGGTGGTTCGAAAAACTCCAGTTTCACATCGGAAATCTTCGCCCCTCTTTTCTCAAGCTCTTCAATCAATTCTTTGGAAGTCAGTTCACGTTCGGCCCAAGGTTTAAGATTGATAATACAAGTTCCTGCGTTTGACCCACGTCCTTCCGTCAGGACTTCGTAGCCTGCAATCGAAGAGACCGACGTAATCTCTTCAAACTCTTTGCAGATCTCTTGCAGTTCGCGAGATTTGGAATTTGTATATTCGAGTGTTGAACCGGGAGGTGTTTGAATAATTCCATAAATAATGCCCTGATCTTCCAGAGGAATAAAGCCGGAGGGCAAGACATTGTTGACAAAAAAGATCCCGACTCCAAAGCCTGTGACAATCAACATCGTCAACGCGCGTTTGGTGACGATCCGACGCAGGATGCCAGCATAACCCCCAGTAATCCATTCGATCAGTCGATCGAAAATCCGTAAAAAAAGAGTCAGTGGATTAATGCTTTTTTTCTTATGTGGATTGTGGGGCTTGAGAATCATCGCACACAACACCGGTGTCAGGGTCAATGCGACGACACCAGAAAGCACAATCGACATCGCCATCGTTAGTCCAAACTGACGATAGAACACGCCCACCGGACCAGTCATGAACGTAACCGGAACAAAGACCGCCGTCATCACCAGCGTGATCGCGATGATGGCACCGCTGATATCATGCACCACTTCTCGGGTCGCCGCATACGGTGAAAGATGTTTTTCATGCATTTTGGCATGGACGGCTTCGACAACAACAATCGCATCGTCGACCACAACTCCAATCGCCAATACGAGTGCAAAGAGCGTAATCAGGTTTATGGACATGCCGAACATCAACATGAAAAAGAACGTTCCAATCAACGACACAGGAACAGCCAGTGTTGGGATCAGCGTCGAACGAAGATCTCCCAGAAAAAGATAAACAACCAGCGAGACAAGAATGAATGCCTCAAATAAAGTGTGTAATACTTTTTCAATCGAGGCATCCAGGAAGCGTGAAACATCATAACTGACTTCGAATTTCATCCCCGGAGGAAAAGTCGATTCCTTGATGTCTTCCAGTGTCTTTTTGACTTCTTCAATCACGATGGCGGCATTTGAACCGGGTGTCTGTTTGAGGACGATCGCCGCCGAGGGGAGACCATCGATATCAGAATACAGATCATAGAATGAGGATCCTAATTCGACCGTCGCAACATCCTTCAGTCGTAAAATCTCTCCTTCAGGATTGGACTTGAGCACAATGTTTTCATATTGCTCGGGTGTGTTGTAGCGGCCCACGTAGGTGAGGACGTATTCAATCGTTTGCGATCTTTTCCCGGTCGCTTGCCCGAGGCGTCCCGGGGAACCAATCATACTTTGCTCAGCGACCGCCTCCATAATCTCGTCTGATGAAATGTTGTAAGCACGCATGCGGTCTAAATTCAATTCGACCCGCATTGCATAGGCACGATTCCCGAGAATGTTGGCTGTCCCGACGCCCTGAATCCGCTTGATTTCCGGCAGCACATTGACGGTTACATAATTGTATAAAAAGTTCTGATCAATGTTTTTATCTTCACTGAAGACATTAACATACATCAGCATGCTGGACATGTTTTGTAAAACAATGATCCCTTCGCGCTCCACAATTGGGGGAAGCCTGTTTTTGACGATTTGAATCCGATTGTTGACATTGAGAACTGCCACATTCGGGTCTGTCCCTGGTTCAAAGACGATTTGAATGGCCGCTTCCCCTGCACTGGTCGCCGCCGATGTCATGTAGCGCATCCCCTGGACACCATTGATGGCCTGCTCCAGGATGATCAACACCGAATCCACAAGCACGTTGGCACTGGCACCAGGATATGAGACGGCCACGATCACGCTCGGAGGTGCCACAGAGGGAAACTGTGAAATTGGCAATGTCTTGATTGCCAATCCCCCGAGAAACAAAATCAGTAACGAGATGACCATTGCCAGAGCAGGTCTGTGTAGAAATTTTGCAAACATATTCCGCACCTCCCTATTCTGCTCGATATTTCAAATGGCTGAGTACATCTTCGGGAGCACGATATTCAAACGCGATTTTGTCTCCGTCGCGGGTCTGGCGAATCCCTTCATAGATAATCTTGTCGTCGACCTTCAGACCGTCTTTGATCAGAAAGATATCTTCGAGGACATCCTCGATGACAATATCGCGTTGATGCACGACTCCGTTTTGATCGACGACAGCGGCATAGCGCCTGGCCAGAATCACATAGCTGGCTCTTTGCGGAATCACCAGTGCATCTCGGACCGTATGATTGATCAACACGGTTCCGGTCTGACCATGACGCAAAAGCCCTTTGGGATTGGGAAAGTCAGCTCGAAATGCAATGTTTCCAGTTTCGTTATTGAAATCGGCTTCGATCGCTCCAATCACGCCCTTGTAAGCAAAGATATTTCCATTGGCCAGTTTCAACTCGATCTGGAGATCATCCTGACCTTGATCAAGGTGCTCTTTGTATTCCAGGTATCGCGATTCAGGTACGTTGAAATAAACCCACATGACGTCGTTATCAGATAATGTTGTCAGAACATCACCTTCACCAATCAGGCTCCCCTGCTGTTGATGAAGGCGATCGATCATCCCATCAAAAGGAGCCTTGATTGTGGCGAAATTCAGTTCGGCCTGTGCCAGCGCAACAGTTGCTGTGGCTTTGTTTAATTTCGCTTGAGACAATGCCAATTCCTGGGAAGATACGACTTTCTGTTCCAGGAGTTTTTTCGTGTTGTCATATTCAATCTGAGCAAGTTGGGCTTCAGCCAATTCTGTATCCAGCTTCGCCTGATACAACGTCGGAATTACTTTGAACATCAGGTCTCCCTGTTTGACCGACTGTCCTTCTTTAACTGGAATTTCCTCCAAATAACCTTCTTCCAACGCGCGAACTTCTATATGACGTCGGGAGTGAATCTGACAGACATACTGCTGTGTTGTGATCACGTTCTTCACAACAGGCGTAGTAACTAGAATCGTATGGGCTTCGTGAGCCTGATGACCTTCGCTATGGGCGGCTTGAGAATGTTCGCAACCAGAAAAAATCAAACCACAGACGACAACCAAACAAAACGTCATACAACGACTCACAATCTGCAGTCGTATCGATTTCGGGATTAAGACAATGAATGCATCCATAAATAATGTTCTTTTAGGTTTCCATAATTAGGCCGCGTCCCTGATTGCATGCAGACTTGTAGCATGGACCTGGGGCGCTAAGTGGGTTCAAATAATCCCTAGACCAATTTTTGGACCTAACTCGCGTCTTTTTTCAGAATTGCCAAATCGGGGTGTGTCGACAGTCAATTGAACGAGTTGCATTTTTGTATTCGACTTCTGAAGCCGTCAGAAATCTTTCAGTTCACGAACTGTTGTTTGTGTCCTAACGATTTTTTTGACTGCTAACTTTTATTCCGATTACGAAAGAGAGGGGGATTTCAAGCTCGAAATGGGAATTATCACAGCGAGTTGAAGTTGGTCGTTTCGGTCAAGAGTTGGTCACATTTAATCAGTGCGCCATAACCCCCTAAATGAGGGAATTCACTTGTTGATGGTCCATGGATACCAATCTCTTTGTGAAGGCAACTGAAACATCTCTGCGATGCGAGTTGATCGCTGACGTCTTCTCAATTGCGGAGATCCTCTCCTGTCTGTGCAGGGAGAGGTCATAACGATTGTGAGGATTATAGGAGTGGAATGGATATGCGTTCAAAACGATCGGATCAGTGGTAGGAATTGAATGGACATTCCCTGTAGGTCATTTCGATTAAATAGCTAAACATTGAAAGCGACAGGGGAGCTCTAGGATGCGCGTGTTTGTATTGAGTCTGGGAATGTTGCTGGCTGTCTATTCGTCTTCTCAAGCGGGAGACTATTTGTCAGCTTTGGAGACATACGACTGTGTCCCAATTGTCGATGGAATGTGCGCACCTCAAGATTTAAGTGACTGCGTCAACGATGACTGTTGCCCTTTGGGATCAGAATGTCAGACGCCAGCGTGTGACTTGAAAAGTCAATTAGCAGATCGTGGCATCTCCTTTGCCGTTGATGTCACTCAATTCTACCTGGGAACTGTGAATGGTGGGCTTGAGCAGGAATTCCGTTACTCTGGGCACGGGGATTATGTCGCTAACATCGATGTCTCTCAACTCGGCGGGCCTCAAGGTCTCTTTATTAAATTGCGAGCTGAGCATCGCTTTGGTGAATCACTTTCGGGAGCTACCGGGGCAATTTTGCCTTCGAACCTTCTGGCAGATCTCCCGGTCGCAGATAGCCAGGAACTCTTTTTGACGAATGTCTTGTTCACGCAGTTCTTGTCAGAAGAATTCGGCGTCTTCTTTGGAAAACTCGACACGCTCGATGGTGATGTCAATGCCTTTGCACATGGTCGAGGCAAAACGCAGTTTATGAATGCCGCCTTTGTCGCAACCCCGATTGCGTTGAGAACAGTGGTCTATTCGACATTGGGAGCAGGCTTTGTGATTGTGCAGGAGGGGAAGCCGATTTTCACGTTCACAGTTCTCAACGCCACTGACACCGCGACTACCGCTGGTTTCGATGAGCTTTTCGCACAGGGTGTCGCTTTGGTTCCTGAACTCAGACTGCCCACAAACTTCTTTGGACTCAAAGGCCATCAACTCTTTGGCGCCTCATGGAGTACCCGAGATTATGCATCCCTCAATCAGAATCCCTACATTCTGCTCCCGAATGTTCCCATCGCCCGTCAATCGGATTCTTGGTCACTTTATTGGAACTTTGATCAATACCTGTTTGTTGATCCCTGTGATGAATCAAAAGGCTGGGGCGTTTTCGGGCGTGCAGGCGTAGGTGACGAACAGACCAATCCGATCAATTGGTTTCTCAGCTTCGGCGTGGGGGGGAATATTCCATTTGGCCAACGCACAAACGATACCTTCGGAGCTGGGTGGTTTTATGCGGGCACGAGTGATCAGATCGCTCCGTTTGTCGCCACACTTCTAGGCGGCCTCCAGGATGGACAAGGCGTCGAAATCTTTTACAACGTACACGTCAACGACCATTTCGACTTAACGGCCGATCTCCAGCTTCTCGACCCTGCCCGTTCTGCAGTCGATAATTCAGTCGTGTTAGGCATGCGTGCCAACTTGCATTTCTAGTCCCTTGACTGGGCAGTGGCTGGTGTATTTTGGGGATGGTCTTTGGTAAGAGGCTTTCAGAGAAAAATGCTGATCTTTGTTTTTCTCATCGAACTGCTTGGCTTCAAGGATGCACTGATTCAGGCATACTAAGAGCGTAGAATACCCGGTAAACTGCAATCTTGAGAGCTCATTGATCATCGCAGATCGGACCTAATGATTTCCGATTGGGGACTCATTATCATTAAATTATGGGTACTTAGAGCATAATAGTGACTTTTCTTCTGTACAACGAAAAAAGATTTGATGATAATCGATCAATTGTTGTTGATTTCATAATGTTATCGCCGAAAGTAAGGTTATTTTTGCTTTGTGCATACAGTGATTTTTTTCTGTCTCAACCGTAAAGGATCTTCCTATTCGTCCTGACGTCGTGTTGGCATTACTATCTGGAATTCTCATAGGGATCTGCCATTCGAATACAGGTCGGGCCTCAGACACACCCCACGCCGTACATGCGTTTTTGAAAGACCATTGCCTTTCATGTCATCAAGGACCAGAAAATTCGGGTGAG
The DNA here is from genome assembly GCA_041753175.1 of Planctomycetaceae bacterium. Lineage (GTDB taxonomy): Bacteria > Planctomycetota > Planctomycetia > Planctomycetales > Planctomycetaceae > SXPC01. Next base: position 1,419 of record JBGSVC010000056.1, on the reverse strand, counting down.
TTGGACCTGTCGGCGATATCAGAGACAATTGAAATTGAAGAGCATTTAAAAGTCTGGTTACAGATTCTCGATCGCGTTTCAAAGCGCCAGATGCCTCCTCCGGATCACGAAGATCAGCCCACTGAGCAAGACCGCGTCCAGTTTCAGCAGATTCTCAAATCCTCTCTCATCGAGGCCGAAAAAAGGCAGATCGATTTCACTGGTCGAGCGATGCAGCGTCGACTCAACCGCTATGAATATGAAAATTCCTTACGGGATCTTTTGGATGCTCCCTGGTTGCAAATCGCAACAATGTTACCTGAAGATAACCAAGCCTTTCACTACAACAAAGTTGGTGAAGCCTTGGATGTCACGCACGTGCAGATGGCGCAATATCTTGCTGCTGCAGACTATGCCCTCCGCGAAGTTCTTGCAAAACAGGTTGAACAACCAGTCAGTCAAACAAATCGCTACTATGCGCGGGATCAAAAGACATTCATCTCCAATACAAAAAAATATAAGACCGAACAGGAGCGGATGGTCATTCCTGTTTTGGATTACGCAGCCCAATATCAGATTCTGGAAAACAAACAGCCAATGTCGGTAGGAACTGCGGATGCAGAAATTCGCCAGCGAGAAGCGTTTGTGGAAATTGCCAGCCAGTATGAATCTTACGAGATGTGGTTTGACAAGTTTTCAGCTCCGTGTTCAGGTCACTATAAACTTCGCCTCAACACATTTACCGCCTGGGTTGGTCCGCAGAAACAAGACCAGATTGCAGAAGGAAAAGGACTTCGCTGGTGGATTCCCGATTTGCGTGATGTTTCTATCGGGAGAAGAACAGAGCCTGTTTCCATTTTTGCAGAAACGGTTCCTCGACAATTAAGATTGCTGGCAAAATATGATGCGCAAATTGAACCGACAGTTCATGAGTTTGACGTGTATCTACTCGAAAATGAAACCATTCATCCTGACTGCAGTCGTTTTTTCAGGTCACGACAGGGTGCAGGACGCTTTCAAAATCCATTAGCCACTCAGGAAGGATCACCCGGAGTTGGGTTTCGCTGGTTGGAAGTCGAAGGCCCACTGCACGACCAGTGGCCACCCTCAGGTCATCGGTTGCTTTTTGGTGACCTTCCTTTTCGAGAAGTAAGTCATCCCTCAGAAGGTCGTTTAGCGATTGAAATTCTATCTGAAGATCCCATCAGTGACGCCCGCCAACTACTGACGTCATTTCTATTTCATGCCTATCGACAGCCACCTGATGGCACTGATGTCGACTGCTTCATGGCTATCGTTTAGAAACTTCTTGCCAACAAAACCGATTTCACAGAGACCATGCTGACAGCCTATACGGCTGTTTTATGTTCTCCAAAATTCATCTATCTGCAAGCACAGCCCGGTCAGATGAATTCTCATGATCTGGCTGCACGACTTTCT
>JBGSVC010000055.1:0-3222 GCA_041753175.1 Planctomycetaceae bacterium | reverse complement strand
TCAGCATATCAGAAATCTTCAGCCCTCAACATGCACTCCCAAACTGGCCAGGCCCACCAGGGAACTGGTCTTACCTGAATCCAGAATAATTCAAAAAACGCATTCACAGGCCTGAGAGAAGTTCGCTTTTGGTCTGGCTCGCAGTTATTCTAATGTAATTGGCCCCTCTCATGCTGCCCATTTCACCCATATTAACACGCAAGCGTTCTCAATGAGACATTTTTTGGCTCAAGTCGGCTTTCTAGTCGTCAACTTGTGGCTACTCTTTCACCTCTTTAGCATCGTGGTCGGCCCTGCTTCTGTCTCCCCTTCTTCGGAGACAATTCATCGGGGATGGGAGTTATCACGTCATTATCTTCAGGCCATGTACTTAAATCATGGTTGGCATTTTTTCTCGCCTCAGCCGGGTGGAGCAACCTTGCTGCGTTTTGAAATGACGGCTCAGAACGGGGAAACGACTGACTTCACATTTCCTCAACGCGCCATCGAGCCGCGTCTGCTTTATCATCGATATTTTATGGTCTCAGAGTTTTTTGGCGGATTACCGGAAGACTCTCAACGCATCTGGGCTGAAGCGTTTGCCCGGAAAATGTTTCTGCAAGACAACGCCCAACATGTGCGAATCACCAAAATCTTTCACGATCTGCCCACTCCCGAATGGGTTCTGGCTGGCGGACACCTGGATGATCCCGAACTGTTTGAAGAGACGATCATCGGCGAATTCGATCGACACGATTTCCCACAGGAGGGCCAGTGAGAACTTTGGGCCGCCTCCTGTTTGGAAGAATCAGCCGACTTCTCTCCTCTTGGACCGATTTCTGGTTTGATCCACTCAGCAACGACTGCCTGAGTTTACTCCGCTGGTTTGTCGGAGGGATGCTGGTTTATACGCACCTTGTCTGGGGCATGAAGCTGGAGGAGTTTTTTGCATCCACCGGGCTGATTCCTGCTGACGCCCTGTCGACGCTGTTAGTCGATGCTCCCAAAAGCTCATTGTGGTGGTTTGTCCCGGATCATCAACTGGGACTTGCACACAACGCCATGCTGGTCGTTTTGATTTTCTATATGCTGGGGTTTCTCACCAGCCTGACCTCATGGCTGGCGCTGGCCATCACAATCTCCAATTCAAACCGCGCCTACATTGCCAATTACGGACTCGATCAGATTCTGAGCGTGTTGACGTTGTACCTGGCGATCGGCGGTTGTGGCGGTCGGTTTTCAGCCGATCGGGCATTGTATCGCTTGTATCGGTATGTGTTTGATAAATCGAATTCGGTCTGGTTGCCTCAACAGAAAACGTCTCGTGCTCGCCTGGGAACTCGATTAATTCAGGTTCATTACGGGTTGATTTACTTTTTCGCAGGCACTTCCAAACTCCTGGGAGTTGCATGGTGGAACGGCGAGGCGACATGGATGGCGCTGGCCAGTTATGAATATCAATCTCTCGATATGACATGGCTGGCTCACTATCCACTGATCACAGAACTGGCGACCCATGCCACTGTGCTCTTTGAGATCAGCTTTATCTTCTTAATCTGGAATGCTGCCCTCAAACCCTGGCTACTGTGTCTGGGCATGATGATGCATCTGGGGATCGTCTTTTTCCTCGGCATGCCCACCTTCGGACTGACCATGATTTATGGTTATCTGGCGTTTGTCTCTCCCAAACAGGTTCGATGGGGATGGTTGAAACTGCGTCGACTCATTCTGGGCCAATCAACGCGTTATGTCTTTGCACCGTCTGAATCCGGAACAACACGTGTGGCGTGGCGGATCCTGATCCTGGATGCCTCAGGGCACCGACTGGCCGAAAAATATCGCATCGATCTGCCGGGCTGTGAGATCAATTATGCCAAGAGTCGTCGCGAGTTTGAATCACGCCTCATGGATGGAATCTATACCTCGTCCATTATTTTCTGGGAAGGAAGTGAGCTTAAAGATGCCCCCGCGATGGCGATGCTGGTCGAGCGATTGGCGAAAGCGGAAATTCCGGGTGTTGTTGTTGTGCGTCCCAGGGATTACGAATGGATCACAACCATCGCGCTCTCACCCGTGCAACGCCTGCTGGTCTCGCCGTTTGATTCACAGGAACTTCAAAAAGCATTGTTATTGACGATTCTCAACTCCCGACATGGCGAACACGATTTGAATCTGCTCGGAGCCGAGCATGTGTTGACTCCCTACCCTGATGAAACAGAATAGTTTGATTTTTGATGAACCCGCTGAAAAGATTTGGTCAGGCGATCCGTACATGGTGGCTGCGCGTCATGATGGCGTGTCTGCTCGCAATTCCGACAGGATGTCAAGACGCACAGAATCATCCCAATGTCTGGTTGCAAAAAGCCTATTTGCATGAGGGACGCCAGGAATATCCACAGGCCATCGATGCGATCACGAAAGCCATTGAACTCGAGCCAGACAATCCCGTCTGGTATTTCGATCGAGGCGTCTTCAAAGAGGCGCAGGGAGATCTGGATGCCGCCGTCCAGGATTACGAAATCTGCCTCCAGAAAGATCCACGCAACGTGCGTGCCCGCAATAATCGCGCAGTGATTAAAATTACTCAGCACAAGACCGAAGAAGCATTTGAAGATTTGAACCTGCTGATCGAAAAGAACCCCACGTTTGCTTTGGGTTATTTCAATCGTGGTCGTTTGAACTTTTCTATCGAACACTTTGACGATGCCCACCATGATCTGAATCGCGCTATCGAGTTAGACCCCCAGGCCGGAATGTTTTACTTTGTGCGCGCACAAGTCCAGAAGGCACGCAGCGAGTCTGTCCATGCCTTGCAGGACATCACCATCGCCCACTTCCTGATGCCAGACAATGATGACGTCCGTAAATTGAAATCTGAGCTGGAACTCAGCCTCGATTAACGAAGATTCAGGAAGACCGTGGTTCTCGGGATGCCTGTCCCAGGGCGCTCAAAAACATGTCGTATGTCTGATCGAGAGTTTGCGGAAGGACATGAGTTCCAGCAGTGATGGGCATAAAATTGTGGTCTGCCTCCCAACGGGGCAGGAGATGATAATGAAGATGGCCCGGAACCCCCGCGCCCGCCGCTTTGCCCAGATTCAAGCCGACATTGAAGCCATCAGGACGCATCAGGCCAGTCATCAGATCGACGTACTTTTGAATCAGGAGTTGAATATCGAGGAGTTGGTCGGCGTTCAACTCATCCAGCTTGCCTGTATGTTTGAGCGGAGCCACGAGCAGATG
>JBGSVC010000054.1:0-24375 GCA_041753175.1 Planctomycetaceae bacterium | reverse complement strand
AAGAGCACGTTCATATTGCCATCGTGCTCGATGAATACGGCGGTGTCGCCGGTCTGGTCACGATGGAAGACATCCTCGAAGAGATCGTTGGCGAGATCACCGATGAGTACGATGAAGAAGAAGAACAGCGAATCGTCTCTGTTGAAGACGGGCTGGCGATCGTCGAAGGCCGAGTGCATATCGACGAACTCAATGAAATGTTCGACTACGACCTCCCTGAAGACGAAGACTACGATACCATTGGCGGATTTATCTTCACCCAACTCGGACGCATCCCCAAAGAAACAGAATCCATCACGTGGCAAAATCTGGAGCTCACCGTTCTGGAAGCCGATGCCCGGAAGGTCGTCAAAGTGCAGATCCGTCACATGAAAGAGCAGACCATCAGCGTGGAAGAATAGTCGGCAGAGCAGCGATGATGAATCGCGGTGATCATGATCTTGATGTGGCGTGAGTCTTGACGATATCGATAAAGTTTTTCAACAGTTGTGAGCCGTGAGGAGTCAGGATTGACTCCGGATGAAACTGCACTCCGAAGACGAGATCCTGCCTGTGCTCGATCGCCATAATGATCCCCTCGTCTGTTTTGGCGGTGACGTTCATTTCGGCTGGGAGTCGAAGTGGGTCGGCTACAAGAGAATGATAGCGGCCGGCTTCGAAGGGATTGGGAATGTGATCGAAGAGCCTCGAGTTGTCATGATGAATCCACGAAGACGATCCATGCACAGGCTGGCTGCAGGAAATTATAGTTCCACCATAAGCCTGCGCGATCGCCTGATGTCCCAGACAAATCCCCAGGATAGGAACGAGTCCTTTGGCGGCGTGAATCAGGTCGACTGAAATCCCCGCCTCACTGGGACTGCAAGGCCCCGGTGAAATGATAATGGCACACGGAGGAGTGTCCAGAATCTCTTCGATCGTGATCCGGTTATTTCGGACGACTTGAGTGTGAACACCAAGCTGTTGGAAATAACGGGCCAGATTGTGTACGAAGCTGTCGTAGTTGTCGATCAAAAGAAACGTCATACAGATTCCGAAAAGACGCGCAAAAGACCGGCGGCTTTATCCAGCGTTTCCTGATATTCCGCAGCCGGGTCTGAATGATAAACGATACCGCCGCCTACTGGAAACTGAACCCACCCCTGGGCCACACTCAGAGTTCGAATCAGAATATTACTGTCGAAATAACCATCCCAGCCGTGGAGAAACATGGCTCCGCAATAAGGGCCGCGGGCGATGCCTTCAAGTTCGGTGATGATTTCCATCGCTCTGATTTTGGGAGCCCCCGTGATGGATCCGCCGGGAAATGTGGCCGCAAGAAGATCCCAGACACAAAGACCTGTTTGTAATTGACCGGTGATCTCCGAGACCAGGTGTTGAACTGTTTCATAGTTTTCAACCACACACAGTTTGGGAACTTCAATCGAATCGGGCTGACAGACTCGTGAAAGATCATTACGCAGAAGATCCACAATCATGATGTTCTCGGCCCGATCCTTGGTCGAACTGGCGAGTTCGTCGCGTTGAAACAAATCGGCTTCAGGGCGATGCTGACGTCGACGCGTCCCCTTGATGGGCCTGGTGATCACCTGACCTTGATCGACTTGCAGAAAACGCTCAGGCGATGAGGAAACAATCCCGGAGTCATGATGTTTGTAGAACGCCGCAAAAGGAGCAGGATTGAAATGGCACGCCGACGCATAAAGTTCGATGAGACTGGCTGGTTGACGCAGCCAGAATTGCTGTGACAAATTGGCCTGAAAGATATCACCTGCCCGAATATAATCGATGACCTTCTGGACGGCTGAAAGATACTGGTCACGAGAAAAGTTCCCAAAAACCTCAGTCTCTCCCAATAGAGTCAGGGGATGACAGACCTCAGGAAGAACACATGGTGAGGGATCAATGACAGGGTTGCGTGATTGAGAGGGAGTAGATGGCGCGTTCAGCAGTTCCACCAGATCGCGACGCTGCGCGGAGGAGGTCAAGTCGTTGTGGGCCAATAGCCAGATCTCGGCTGTGAGATGATCCCAGGCAATGACCCAGGGGTAAAGTCCGATGATGGCGGTCGGAAGGTTGAGGCCTGCGCAAGCGGGCATGGGCAGTTCTTCAAAAGACTGGCCCAACTCGTAACCCAGATATCCGGCGATTCCGCCTTGAAACGCAGGCAGGCCGGAGATGCGGGGATGATGCCAGCGTTGCGACCATTGACGTGGCTGCTGGAACGGATCACACAGATAAGTAGGAGAGGACACAGACACGACGTCCACCGGGTCGGCCATGAGAAAAGAATAGCGGCCCAGGTCGGTCGTGTGGGTGACACTTTCCAGGAGGATCAGATGTGGCAAGTGAGAAACACGCGGGAGAAGTTGAGCGGGGGATATGTTTTGAAGACGCATGAAGCGCAGACAACCAGATAACTGAAAGTCATCGATACAGATGGATTGATCACTTTTACTCATGGGTGTTCTGCTGGGGAGTCGCGCTGTGTCGAAACTGTGGGCGATCGCGATCATGAATAGATTTTTCAGGACACGTGAGAAAACCCCAACTGAGGGCTTCATCTTGAACATAATTTTTTCCCAGCGTCAACGCTGTCCGCGCTTTGCACAGTTCGTATCCAAGATAAAACGCATGCGAGGAATCCAGTTCGATACCGGCAGCAATCGCCTGCTGAAAAAGATCGAAGGGATCGCTGTCTGTCCAAAAGCCGTCACGGTTCAACAAATAAAGGGCATCGTCCGAGACCGCGATGCGATAGTTGGGATCTTTGATCTGGCGGGCGAATTGCTCAAGCTGCTCAGGATTTGCACTGTGTCGTTTCGGATCTCGGAGCATGACCAGATCGGAGGAGAGATGTTTGGGAAGCGTTTTCTTGTGGATGGCATGCCAGGCCTGACGACGGGCGAAGTCAAATTCTTTAATTGCTGTGCGTGCCCAGTTGATGACCTGTGTCGTCAAGACACTCTGAATGCCCAGTTCCTGACAAAAGCCTGCCAGCAGAAGATTCATCCCGGATGTATCGGCTTCGGTTAATTCCGTCAGATTGCCGATGCCCATCATCATGGGCAGATCCGGCCAGAGTTGACGTGCGGCTGCATAGCGTTGCAACGAAGCAGCAAAGCCGAAGCCGATCGGTTCGAGAATCGGATCGATGCGAAATCGTCGGCCATGACTGGCGAGTTGTTCGATGGAGTGGTGCATGGTTGTGATGTCGTGGATGTCGTCGGGAATGACGACCCATTCGACATCGAGCTGACAGGCCCAGGCGAGATTGGTGTGATTGCAACTGAGGACCAAAGAAGCGCCGGCGTCGACGGCGAGTGTGACTTCATCTTCATTGAAGCTATCGATCGAGACAACAAGGTCGCGGGCGATGAGTTCGCCGACGACGAGAGAGACGTCGTTCCATGTCGATCCGGGAATGCATCCCAAGTCAATCACATTGGCACCATCAGCGGCGAACGATTCAGCCAGGAGGATAATTTCAGAGACCGGGAGTCGGGGGGCGTGATTGATTTCCGCGATGATCTCAATGTCGTAGGTTGAAAGATCGGCTGGAGTTTTGGACCCAGATTGGAAGAATTCGGGGAGGTCAAGAATATTCTTTGGGCCCTTCAGGCAGGCAACTTGAACATGTTCTTCGAGACGGGTGAGATCTCCCTGAACCCAGCCAGGGAGAACGAGGAGATCACAATTCAAGTCCTCAGGAAGCTTTCGGAGAAGCCAGTCGACATGCATGAGAGCGGCAACACTGATGCCGAGGGTTAAAATTTCTGCCTGAAAATGAAACTTAGCAGCAAGTTGTTGGACGATCGTGGTAACACTCTCGGAGGCCAGACGTCCGGTAACAAAAAGAAGTGTTTTGCCTTTTAGATCGGTTGGTAGTGGTGGTGTCCCTTGATTCAAAACAATCCTCAGGCGTCAAAGAAGGGCAAAGGGAGTCATTGGCAATTTCATGCTCATGGCTTGATTATATCAGATTGCCGAGGCAGATCGACCTTGTTTATCGGACGGCTCCGCCATTGACGTTGAGAACCTGTCCAGTGATAAAGGAGGCTTCGTGGCTGACGAGGAAGCGGGCCATCTGGGCGATATCCTGAGGTGTTCCCCAGCGTTTGAGGGGGGTCTCCTGGAGGACGCGTGTTTGCCAAGTTTCGCTGGCGGTTTGCCCCCAGGCGGTTTGAATCCACCCGGGCGCAATACAATTGACGCGGACGTGGGGGGCATAAGTGACGGCCAGCGAACGCGTTAACCCCATGATGGCATTTTTGGCTAGTGCAAAAAGTTCGCCACTGTCGCCTTCCATCCCCCGATCAGCCTGATCCCAGCCGATATTGATGATCGAGCCGTGTTGTTGTTGGCGGAAGAGAGTTGCAAAATTGCGCGCAACAAGTGCAGTTGCGGTGACATCAACGTCGAGCAGTTCGTGTAATTTTTGTGAATAGGACATGGTTTTAAGGTCGCCGGTGAGGATGTCGGCACCGGCATTGTTAATGCAGATATCTAGATTATCAAACGCGTTGCGCGCATCTTCAAAGAGGGATTCGCGGACAGCAGGCAGCCTGAGGTCGCCGCAACCGGTTTTCACATTTCGTCCAGTCACCCGCAATTGGTCCGCGGTTTGCTCTAATTGACCTATCGATTGTCTTGTATGCAAGAACAGGTTTGCACCTGCTTTGGCAAGTTCAAAGGCGATTGCTTGCCCAATTCCGGAAGCGGCACCCGTGACAACAGCGGCGCGACCTGTCAGGTCGCAGAATGTTGAAACGGGAGTCAGGTGAGTCATTGAAGGGTCTCTATAATAAGGAAAAGTGATGGGGAAATCCTTTAGATGATCTTTGTTTTTTTGTGAACTCAAGAGACGAATGAATCGTCAATGTGACAGGATCATGTGTTATCAAGATTTCATCAACTAACAGACCACCCCGATGGCTCAATAATGCTACAGGAATGGTATTTTTCAGACAAAGAGTTGACAAGACTTCAACAGATGCGATAATCAAGATATGTTCGCGAGGAATAACTCATTTGAGAATTTTATTCTCCCAGACTGATGTTTCGATGTCGTGGTTGACGCAATTTCGTTTATTAAATGTGATTTTTTAATTTTCCCACTTGAATCATCCGAACAGATTCAAATATATTTCTTTTATGAGGTAAGACCAGTTTCCTTGATTCCATGAAATCTGTTGAGGATTTCAATGAGATCAACGACATATTTCTCTCGCCTTTTTTGTACACAGTCTGTTTTGTAATTTCGAACTTGGTTTCTTTTTTATAACAGGAAGTTTTCGATGTCTACCATTACCGAGCACCAAATCACCCCCGTCGTGGCAGCCGCTCCGGTTGCTGCCCCACAACCACTGGTCGGCCTGCCGACTGACCTGGAAAAAGATCTTGTCCAGGTCTTCAAGCTTCTGGCTGACGAAACACGTTTGCGAATTCTGACTTATTTATTCCGTGAAGGTGAGTTGCACGTGTCTGCTCTGTGTGAGCGTCTGCAACAAAGCCAACCAGCCGTCAGCCACCACCTGGCTTTGCTGCGGGTTTCTGGCGTTATTGAAGTCCGCCGCGATGGCAAACACAACTTCTACTCCATCAAAACCAGCCGCCTGACTTATCTGTTCCAGGATTTGTTCAGTGTTGTGTGTCAAGATGGTCAGTCTGCTGTGAACTTCAGCGGTCTGCAAATCACACGTGGTTAATTTTCACTTGCGTGAGAGTTAATATTTGAACCAATCTGGTTTGAAACACAAGCGATCGTTTCAGTCTCGTACTGACGGTCGCTTTTTTTTGCGCCCTCGAATGCTGGATTAATTCCTGCTATAGAATTATTTCCATCGTTACTGTGATAATAAGCGTTTGTAACCCGTTGACCATGTTGTCATCAATAACTGTTCTCATCAATAACTCTTTTCATATTGACCATCTCAACAGGTCAATTTCAAGCGACGCTTCTGACACACAGGTGCGCTTTACCTAAAAACAACGGGCTGATTGTCTGAGGTTGAAACGAGACAGACTGCGCGGCGTGACTGGGAGATTCTCAAGAATTTGACGCGTTGGAATTGTGTTATTTCTGACGCCATGACGTTATGATCTGTCTTGAGAACAGAATCGGAAACTGGGAGTCTGCTCCCGTTGAATTGATTGAAAAGGACGGTGACTTGAGCGCGATACCTGCCAAACTTGGACTGGAAGATGGAAGTGTCTTTCATGGATTTTCGTTCGGTGCGGTCGGCGAGGTTCATGGGGAAGTTGTGTTCAATACGAGCATGACGGGATATCAGGAGATTCTGACGGACCCATCTTATTGCGGTCAGATCGTGACGATGACTTACCCCGAGATTGGGAATTATGGCATCAACGCCGAGGATATCGAGAGCAATCAATTGGCGTTGCGAGGATTTATCTGCCGCGAGGTGTGTGAGTTTCCGAGCAATTATCGATCGACCGGGACGTTATCAGACTACTTAAAGACGCATGGGATCATTGGGCTAAAAGGGATTGACACACGGGCGTTAGTCAAGATTTTGCGGACCCGCGGGGCGATGAATGGTGTGTTGACGACCCATGAGATTTCCGATGAGGCGCTAGTGGAAAAAGCCCGTTCCGCTCCCCAATTAGTGGGTCAGGATTATGTGAAAGAAGTCATGCCCAAGGGGAATTCTTCCTGGAAAGAGTGCTTGAATCCTCTCGCAAGACTTTCCGACCCCAATGCTGAAATTGTAGTTGATACGTTACCCAAAGCAGAAACCTTTCATGTGGTGGCGGTCGACTACGGGATGAAGTTCAATATTCCTCGCCACTTGGCGGATGCCGGGTGCAAGGTGACAGTTGTGCCAGGGACTTCGAGTGCGCAAGAGATTCTGGAATTGAATCCTGATGGCGTCTTTTTATCGAATGGTCCTGGAGATCCGCGGCCTTTGGATTATGCGATCGACGCGATCAAGGGGGTGTTGGGGAAAAAGCCGGTCTTTGGAATTTGTCTGGGTCAGCAGTTGTTGGGGCTGGCTTTGGGTGGAGAGATCTTCAAGCTGAAATTTGGACATCGTGGTGCCAATCAACCTGTGTTGAACAAGAAAACGGGTCGTGTCGAGATTACGAGCCAAAACCACGGGTTTGCCGTCGACGCCAACTCGCTGCCTGAGGGAGCGTCGGTGACACATGTCAATCTGAATGATCAGACGGTTGCAGGAATTGAGCATCAGGGATTGAAAGCTTTTGGCGTGCAGTATCACCCGGAATCGTCGGCTGGTCCGCATGACAGTCGTTATCTTTTTGAACAGTTTATGGATTTGATGGAAGCCAATCAGGGTCAGCCAGCTCATTAAGTGAAGTTGGATCACAGATTGTTAAAAATCGATGGGCTGATATAACTCCTTCGAGTTACCTTTATAAATTAACTTGCCAGTAAAGAGGTGGTCATGGGTATTGAACGGACTTTGATCTTGTTAAAGCCAGACGCGGTGATGCGGCAACTGTGTGGGCGATTGTTGTGTCGTCTGGAAGAGCGAGGTTTGAAGATCGTTGGTTTGAAGATGCTTCAAATCACGCCGGAGATGGCCAAACACCATTATAGTGAACACGTTTCTAAGCCCTTTTATCCGCAGTTGGAAGGTTTCATTATTTCGGGACCGACAGTGGCGGTCGCGGTTGAAGGATTGGAAGCCATTAAGGTTGTGCGGACGATGATGGGTGCAACGAATGCCCGCGAGGCGGCTCCGGGAACCATTCGGGGTGATTTTGGCCAGTCGCGTCAAGTGAATCTGATGCATGGCAGCGACGGCCCCGACGCGGCGAAAAAAGAGTTGGCGTTGTATTTCAAGGAAGAGGAATTTGTGAATTACGAGTTGCCGCTGTTGGGCTTTTTGATGGCCGACGACGAGAAGTAGTTGGAATAAAAACAGTTTAATCAAAAGACCGCCCCGGAATTTTTGGGGGCGGTCTTTTTTTTGTGATGGGTCTGCTTGAGCGTCCAAAAAAGTGTTTTCACTGGCTCTGAAGAATTGAAAACGGGAGAAAAATACAAAAGCCAAATCTTCATCAGATTTTCCCAACGCACGAAGCAAGTCGTCCGTATGTAGGCGCAAGACATGAAAAGGCGTGCTCATTGAGCAGGTTTTTGCAGGTCTTGAACAGGTGACGTATCTTAGGACGAGTTTCTTGGGGAGAATGTTTGATGATTACGGCCAGTCGCTCGCAGATTCAAAAAGTTATTGCACAGGTGGAGCCGTTGAAGGTTTGGTTGAGACCGACAGGTACGACGTGCAAAGTGCGGATTCATCGGGCTGAAGATGGAAGCTTGTTGCGCGAGGAATTGCTTGCCCACGCGTATGAATGCGGGAAGGTATTGCCGATTGCGGGGACAGAGCAGGCCCAGATGATTGTGCGTTTGGAAAATGGGAAGTCGGCCCAGGATTTGGAGCGATGGGTGGGAAGTTTGGGGAATGTTACGTTAATGCTTGATCCGGCGTGATCAGAGGAATTTTATGAATTATGGCGTGGTGGTCCGAACTTAACATTTCTTTAACAATGCTTTGATATGTTGCTGGTAGTTTTTGAACTGCCCCGGTGGAGGGAGATCACGTCGTGGAGCAGGAAAAGAGCGGGCAAGCAGTCTGTTGGCAATTGACTTTGTGTCCGTTTTCAACACTGCATGGAATCGTGTCGTCCATTGAGACAATCAACGGGCTACTCATGGGGACTGAAGGCCAACTTGGTCCTGATAAAACACCATGTTTCCGATAAATGTTGACTTGAACATTCCTTGAAGGCCTTCGAATTACTTACGCAGTCTGGCGAGACTATGACAACGAAGGAACGACAGATCATGGATTTCGTGGGCCACGATCTTGCTGACAGTCGCTATAAAGTGACCAGCAAGTTGGGCTCGGGAAGCATGGGATTTGTCTTCAAAGCCTATGACAACCGTCTGGAGACAACGGTTGTCATCAAGGTGCCGATGCGGGCAGGAATGGAAGACGAAGATTTTCGTCGCCGCTTTTTGCAGGAATCTCAGTTGCTGGTGAAGTTGTCGCATCCCCATGTGGTGCGGGTGATCGATGTGGGACATCAGGATGGGTTGCCTTATGTCGTCATGCAATATTTGTCTGGGGGGACGCTGCGAGATCGGATGCTCGACGATCAGGAACAGCCCCAGCCGATGAAGGTTGAGACGTTGGGAAGCTGGTTGCGTGAAGTCGCCAAGGCACTGGATTTCACACACAGCCAGGGGATTATCCATCGCGATGTCAAGCCTGCAAATATTCTGTATGACGAACATGGGAATGCGTATTTGAGTGATTTTGGCTTGACCAAAATCATGGACGATGCGGCTGATCAGGCGGGGCTGAAAAGCTCTGCGGCGTCGACGGCAGCCGGTTATGTGGTGGGGACGCCTAATTACGTTGCTCCGGAATTGGTCATGGGGCATGATTATGACGGGCGTGTCGATCAATACTCGCTGGCGATTACGGTGTATGAAGTGCTGACCGGGAAGCCTCCTCTGGAGGGGCCGACGGCATCAGCGACGATGGTCAATCAGACCAGCCGAATGCCGACCTTGCTGCATCAGGTGAATGTGGATATTCCAGAGGGTGTCAGCCTGGCAGTGAATCGGGCGTTGTCGAAATCTCCCGAGAAGCGATTTAAAACCAATCTGGAATTTGCCCAGGCGGTGATTGATGGGATCTCGGCTCCACGGGTGAATAAGCCAACGCAGCAGCCCACGAAAGCGACCGCACCTGCCGGGCCTGCGATGAATCAACCGGGTGTCGAGAAATCGACGGGAGTGAAAGCCAAAGAACTGGAGTCGGCGGTCTTTACGGGGATCATTTCAAAGGGTGTCAAAGGGAAAGTCCCCTGCCCTTCGTGTCAGAAGCGGTTGCCGCTCAAGCCTGGGATGCAAGGCTTTCGGGCGCGGTGTGCCCATTGCGGCTCGCTGATGGAAATCGGCCAGGATCTGGCGACACTCAAACTGCTTAAAGAAGTGGACGTTGAAGAGTTTGATGAGAGCGATGAGTTTGACTTTTCAACGACAGACACCAACCGTGCGATGAGCACGCGGACATCGCAAACACAACGTCCGAGTACACCCAAAGGGTTGCCGAAGCGTCGTTCGCAGATGTCGTCGGCGAATCGACGTCCGCAGGGAACACAAGGTGTGCGGAAGTCTCAATCCGGGAAGAAGCGGGCCCCGAAAAAAGGGGAGATGGTTTTAGAAGAGGAAGAGGTCTTCGGTTGGAAGTTCAGCAAACCAGTGGCTGCGACCATCGGAGCGGTACTGCTGTTCGTCGTGATCGCGATCACAAGCGTGATGGTCTTTAAGACGAGTAAGCGAAACGAAGAAATCGATAAGACGAGCACGATCTACAAAGATACCGAGTCGCGGGATCGGAATTAGCAGTGTTTACAGCCTGTTGAACACGTTAAAACCCAAGAGTTTCTACGATACCCTCGGCAAAATCTGATCGCTTTTTTGACGCATACTCATAAAAAAAGGCACTTACGACGAATCGCAAGTGCCTTTGAGTGGAGGCCGGAGAAATTGAATGCATGGGCGAGATGCCGTAGCTAATTAAAGACGTGCAGATACGGACAACTCGGCTCGCGTGTCAGCGAATTGTCTGTGAATCTGCGACACGTTGGAGCATGCCCTGTCAATTGCGAGTTCGCAACGAGTGCTGCTGCTTTAGCATTATTCCGTTGCGACTTCAGCAACCTTGACGACACGGATCGTCAAATCCTTGAAGGAGTCAGTCGGTGTGAACTTGCCTGCACGCGTGTCTTTGTCGTTGGTCCACAAGGGTGTCGTGGTGCCATCGAGGTGACGAATTCTGAGGTTATCGAGGTAGATAGTGAACGTTCCGGGGGTACCGCCGGTGAAGACGACGCCGTGCTTTCCCAAAGGTCCTGGAGCGGTGCTACTGAGGCCAATAATGCGGTGTTCCCAATGACTCTTGCCGTCCGCGATGCCGGGACCAGTCGCTTGATCTCGGCCGAACTGATCAACTGCTGTCCCGGGTTTGAACAGAGGTCCAAGCGGTTTGGAACTGTTTCCCTCGAGTGTGGAGAAGTAGGGATACCGATACGGCGTGTTGGGAGAGAATGCGATGTCGAACTCGATCCAGTCGGTGGCGTACTGCGAACCGTTCCAATTGGCAATGTTAACTTCCAGACGATGGTTCGGCTTGGCCTGATCGCTGATCGTTACTGTTACGGCAAGAACTTCGCCTTCAGGCGCAGCAGGTGCGTGGTAGTCAACCGGCGCGGGGCGATGACTGACTGCGACGCCGAGCGAATCGGCCCAGGCATCCATTTTCGCAGTCAGTGAGCTCACAACATCGGGATGAGACTCTGCAATGTTCGTTGATTCGGTTTCGTCGGAAGTGATGTCATAAAGCTCGTAACGGTTGAAGAAGCGGTGGAGTTTCCAGTTCTGCGTTCGAATCGCGTCTTCGTCGCGCCAAATGAAGTAATAACTGTCAACCGGACTGGACTGACCATCACGGAGTGCAGGCCAAATACTTTTTCCGTCTAATGGACGGGTGACCGGCATTTTTGAATCGGTCATTGCCATCAATGTCGGAAACATGTCCAGTGCGCCGCACAGGCCTGCCCATTTCCGTCCCCCGGTCAATCTCCCATCGGGCCAGTAAATCGCTGTCGGCAGACGTATCCCGCCTTCATAGATCGTATGCTTGTGGCCGCGTAATGGCAGACTACTGCCTGCTTCCATTGCGCCGTTGTCGCTGGTGAAGATAAAAATTGTGTTGTCACTCAGGTTCAACTTTTCCAGCTCGGTTCGAATCACTGCGATGTTGTTGTCCATGGAATGCAGCATCGCGGCGTGAATGTGTTTTCCCTCGTCGGTTGTTTTCGTGCTGGCAGCCGGAATCAGCGCGGCCAACCGAGGATCTATGGCGGCAAGATCGCTCTCTTTGGCCTGCAATGGTGCGTGTGCGATGTGAAACGGGATGTAACAAAAGAAAGGTTGATCCTTGTTGTCGCGAATGAAGTCGATGGCGTGTTCAGTCACCAGGTCATCGGTGTAGCCTTCATCATTCCCACGGAACTCCATGTTGTGCCACCAGGAAACTGGCCCTTGCCCCTGCACGGTGCGGCGGGTGAAATAATCTGCTCCGCCGCCGTAGTAAACCCATGCCTCATCAAAACCGTGCGCATTGACACCGAAGCCGCCGTTGAGCGTCTTATTCGGGGTGGATTTGAATGCCTCGTAGAAGGCAGTCCGAAATTCGGGAGTGTCGGGATCGGAGCCGCTATGCCATTTGCCAAAGACACCAGTGCGATAGCCATTGTCCTTAAAGCCTTCGGCGATCGTCGTCTCCTCCAGTGCCAGTTCACCGCCCACTTCTGGGCCTGTGCCGACGCGGATCGGATGCCGACCAGTCAGCAGCATCGCGCGAGTCGGCGAGCAAACACACCAACCCATGAAGTTGGTCAGTTCGACACCTTGCGAGAACAGTCGGTCGATGTTCGGCGTGGGGACTCCACCACCATGCACGCTCAGATCGCCCCAGCCGACATCATCGGCGAGGATGTAAACAACGTTCGGCCGAGCTGTCCCAATTTCGGCTTGCGCGCCTGTTCCACAAATGCTGAAAACGAGCAGTGCCGTAATGGCCGGGAACGTGATTCTCAAAAGCATGTGTTGACCTTCCCAGATCTGGTTTGATTTGAAGACGAACATCATTCGGAATTTCCCATTTCCTCAAGCGCCGCCTGATATATTTCCTCGATCTCTGACTCCGTCAGTGCCCTGTCGTACAACGCGACTTCATCGATGCAACCATTCCACAGATGTTGTCCGTCGGGGGCAGTTCCAAACCACAGTGCATCGGCCTGGCAATTGGCAACGGGCCTGCAGGGAGCAGATGCGACCAGATGGCCATCTTCGTAGAGGCTTAATCGCTCGCCGTCGACTGTCATCACGGTGTGTCGCCAGGTGTGTGCTGGAACCACTTGGTCACTGGAAAGAGAATGCAGTTCGCTTTCGGTGGTCATGACGGTGGCATGCAGGAAGCCCATCGTGTCCAGTCCTAGAGAGAAGTTACCTCGACCGCTATCGATATTCGTGGCGACGATACTGTTAGGTGTTTCGGCTTGGAGATAGACAAACGCGCTGAGCGTGAACTGCCCCGATTGCAGCGGGGATGAACGATCAACTCGTCCGCCTCGTCCAGTAGAGTCGGCAAGAACTCGGAGGGAACCGCCTGCGAAAACTCCTCTGGCATGAGGTGGACGTTTCCCTTCACCGGTCAGCACGACACCCGAGTACTGCTCCGGAACACATGCGAGCCCTTGACTGCGGATCGCCATCCTGTAGAACGCGAGCGGCTGGGATTTTTTGACTGTGCGTGTATAACGACGTCCCGACTCGTCAAAAGTACGGATGAATCGATGTGTCGCGAGCGCGATTTCGACAGGCTTTTCAGCCCCGACTCCGATCTTGACAGCCTGAGACGTGCCAAGATCAAGGGCATCGGCTGTCTTGCCATGGCTGAGTCCTCTCGGTTTGACCCTGACCAGGCCTTTGAACACATGCACCTCACTGGTGCCAGTTGCGACATCGAGGGAGAATTCGGTGCCAAAGTCAATCACTTCGGCCTCCGGAGTGTCGACTGTGAATCCGACGCCCTCCGGCGGAACGCTCGCCGAAAGTCGCCCGTTGTGGAGAATGATGCGTTTACCACTCGTCACGGTAAAAGTCGAAGGTGCTTCAATCAGAACGGTTACTCCGCCATCGAACTGAACTTCCACGAAACCAGTTTCGAGAAGAAACTCGCCGACAGCCAGCGTGTCTTGACTCCAGACTTCAAAATTCCTTTTCAAAACCGCGTCCACGCGTGTCATAACTTCGCCAACTGATTCGGCGCTCTTTGCGATCTGCCGATCATTAGCCTTGTCAGATTCGATGATCCAGGCCACCACCATAATAAGGAGAGTAGCGGCGAGCAGACTTGACAGAGCAGCTATACCACGGAATAGCGAGGCTCGACGACCTGCATGCAACTTATTGCCCTCCGCGCTCTCGCAACAGTAAGAGAGATCCAACTCTTGCAAGAGATCCTGCTGCTCGAATGCCGCAACCTCTGACTCAGTTAGGGCGGACAGGTCCCCCAAAGCCGCGTCGACGTTCATGTATTCGATGAATTCAATAAGTGTTGCGGGCTCATCACGCAGGAGAGATTCCAGAATTCTCAATCGCTCCACGGTCATTTCACCAGACATGTACTCGGCAAAGATCGTGTGGAGATCATTGAAATGGTTCATGAGAGCCCCTCCATCTGGAGCGTCCGACGCGTACATTCGAGGAGGCGCGATCGAGTTCGATGCAGCCACTGATAGAACGCCGCCACCGTGCGTCCGCTGCGTTCGGCCACGTTCTGAATCTGAACATCCGGTGAATACGCTGCCAGCACGAGCTCGCGCTGCCGAGCGGGCATCTTTTCCAGGCATTCAGCCAAAGCATCCCGCTGGGCTGAAAGTCGTTCTTCCTGCAGGGCCGACTTATCGGAAATCATTTCAAGCACATCGTCGGCCAGCACAATTCGGCTACGAGCCTTGTCCCGCAGCCAGGCCAATGCCTCATACTTTGCGACCGTAAATGCCCAAGGACGAAACTCAGTGGAATCTCGTAAGACGTCAAACTTCCGCCAGAGCACCAGCGCAATGCTCTGCATGACATCCATAGCATCAGCCCTCGCCGGCACGAGCCGCCGGACATAAGCCCGAATCGCTGACTCGTTGGCCGTGAAGAGCATCAAGAACTGCTCGTGGATATCCTTGTCATCTAGGTCCATGCGAATAGACTCCATAAATCTCGTCGATTTTATTCACAAAGTCCCAAGTATTGAAAACTTCCCGCCATCTGCGATTGGGGCATCTCTCGGTGATCCAAAGATGCAGGCAGACGAAACTGATGCGAATCTAATGAAATTGCAAGTTTTCCACAGAATTCATGTTAAGTAGGCTATGACGTTCGGAGTACAAAGTCACGCGGTTATGATCAAGCCACGACTCTCCTCGTGTCCACAATCCTGCTTTGGCTGCCCGCTCCCCTGGGAATTATTCTTGGCCGGCATTTTGACTTGTCCTTCGACCTGTAGAGAATCATTGATGAAGCCTGTGCTATGCGTGATTTTGACAGTGGTTTTCATTGTAGCGTTTCCCTGCCTTCTCAAATCCAGCGAGCGACCGAACATTGTCTTTGTCCTGTTTGACGATCTTGGCTGGGGGCAGCCGCTTTGTTACAGCGGTGCATCGAAGCTCCATACGCCGAATCTCGATCGTCTGGCAAAACAGGGTATGACATTTACTGATGCGCACAGTGCTGCATCGGTTTGCACACCGACACGTTACGGATTGCTGACTGGACGTTATCCATCCCGAATTGGACAGTTCGGGGTTCTGACTACCTATTCGAAGCCGATCATTCCGCCGACTCGTTTGACCGTCGCATCGTTGCTGAAGCAGAACGGCTATCACACAGCGTGTATCGGCAAGTGGCATTTGGGAATGAACTGGGTTGACGGCAGGCCAGGCAAGGAGGATCGCTTGCCAATAGGCGTCCGCATGACCGGAGGACCAAACGATGTCGGCTTCGATTACTTCTACGGATTCACGCACGCACGCAACATCGGCACGATCATCGAACAGGATCGTGTCATCAGGCACGTGCAACCGGTGGACAATCAACCGCTGATGATCGAGCAGGCTCTGGCGTATCTTGACGGGCGTGCGAAATCCGAGGGACCCTTTTTTCTCTACTTCCCGATGTGCCCTCCGCACACACCTGTCGTACCTGCTCCCGTGTATGTCGGCAAGAGTGGCGCTCAGGATGTGGTCAAGAATGATCCGATGTATGGAGACTGGGTTTATCAGGGCGATGATATGCTCGGGCAGATTATGGAGGCGCTCCAGCGGCACGGATTGTTCGAGAACACGCTCCTGATCGCGGCATCGGACAACGGTGCCGCTGATCGTGCCTATGCTCCCCTGCGAGCAGCGAAATCGAGTATTTATGAAGGGGGCCATCGCGTCCCATACATTGCCCGGTGGCCCGGTCACGTTGAGCCTGACAGCGTTTCTCACGACACGATTTGCCTCAATGATCTGATGGCGACTGCGGCAGAAATTCTTGGTGTGACACTGCCCGATGATGCTGCAGAGGACAGTGTCAGCTTCCTGCCCACCTTATTAGGTAAGGACAGACAATCTCCCCGAGAAGGGATTGTGCACCAGTCTCCAGGGGGCGACATCGCCATCCGCCAGGGACCGTGGAAGGCGGTTTTCCATAAGAACGGACAAAGAGAGCTGTTTGATCTCGATACAGATCTGAGTGAATCCAGTGACGTGCTGGCGTCCAATCCCGAGATTGCGGAAAGGCTTACTGCACTTATGCAGGATTACATCGATCGGGGAAGGAGCACACCGGGGGAAGTTCAGACAAACGAACATTCGCTCTCTCTGCCTGCGGCAGGCGAAAGTCCTCGACAGGGGAAGAAAAAGAAGCAGCAGATTCAGGCAACGGGCAATCAGGAGTAAATGAGCATGATACGTGGCGTGAGCCTTGCAGTGATCCTCATCTTCCAGTTACTGGCCACATCACGTGCGGAGGAGCGACCGAACATCATTTGCCTGTCCAATCGCTGTATCGCGCTAACAGGCTTGTATGAGTATCGTCACGGTTGTAATTTCGACGACGGCAATCTGGTACGTTGGTTTGTCGAAAATTCCTATTCAGTGCTTCTGCGAGAAGCCGGTTATTTCACAGATTTTGCGGGGAAGATCGGCTTCACGCTGCAAGGCGAGCAGTTCGAAGCGTTCGAAGCAATATTTGATTCATGGGCAGGGGGACCCGGTCAGACTCATTACGACACGGCCAAGAATAAAGGAATCGCGCAGTACGCCGATCTGTATCCGCACTGTTCGCGAGCCTATGGGGCCTGGGGCGTGGATTTTATCCAGGCAGCCAAAGCCAGCGGGAAACCCTTCTGCATGAGTATCAGCTTCAAGGCACCTCACACTCCACAAACTCCAGACCCGATTGATCTGGCGTTGTATGAAGGCAAGCACTTGTCTCCTCAGGAAAATACCAGCCGCGCGGCAAAAAGCTATCGTGAATCGGTCAAGGATTATGACGACTCTGCACGAAAGTACTATGCAGTGATCACCGGTGTCGACGCAGTGATTGGAATGATTCGCGATGCACTCGAACGTGATGGAATGGACGACAATACCATGATCGTTTTCACCTCGGACAACGGATACAACAGCGGTTTGCACGAATTCGGCGACAAGGTGATTCCCTATGAAGAACGTTCAAAGTCACCTTTGAGAATGCTCGATCCTAGACAGTCCAACCACGACTATGAGCCTTTTGGGAAACTGTTTGACAGGTCTACCTCATGGGATCAAAAGCTCATTCTCGGCAAGGGTGCGGGGGATGGTGATGACGAGAAACCCGCGAAGCGGAAGAATCGCAAGACGAAAGCAGATGCGCCATCTGCATCTGAAAGCTCCCAATGATCACATTTAAGCAAAAACTTCCCACACTCCATCTGGATCAGTTTGCCCGGGAAGGGAAGTAGAAAGAGACTTCGTCGGGATGTCTCTGGAAAATCTAGCGACAAATCAATTCACACGAGTAAAACGAAGGTAAGCCACGATGAATGGTATAAAGACGACGTTCCAAGGTTTCCTGATCCTCTCATTCGTATTCATCGGAACGACGGCGCACAGCCAAGTTGTGTACGAAGGCGATCGCGGTCCCGGCCTGGGCAAACACATTGTGTTTCTGTCTGGAGATCCTGAGTATCGGTCGGAAGAGACGTTGCCAGCGCTGGCGCGGATACTGGCAAAGCATCATGGCTTCAAATGCACGGTGCTGTTTAATGTCGATCCGAAATCGGGTGAAATCAGTCCCGGCAACTCGAATACGCCGGGTATGGATGCGCTGGATACGGCGGACCTGGCGGTCGTGTTTCTCCGCTTCCAGAACTTTCCACCAGACCAGATGCAGCACTTCGATGATTATCTGCGTCGAGGAGGCCCGGTTGTTGGTTTGCGCACGGCGACGCACGCGTTCAAGATCAGGGCCTCTCAACCCTTTGGAAAATACTCCTCCGACTATCAGGGCGAGGACTATGAGTTCGGTTTTGGACATCAAGTCCTGGGACAGACCTGGGTCGGTCACTATGGTCGCAATCACCAGCAAAGTACGCGCATCACGATCGTCGAGGGCAAAGAGGCTCACCCCATATTGCGCGGTGTGAAGGATATCTGGGTGCAGGCAGGAGGCTATGTTGGTAAACCAATCGATGGTGAGATTCTGACAATGGCTCAACCGCTCAACGGCATGACTCCAGAATCACCCGCGGACGAAACCAAGTCGCCGATGCCTTCTGAATGGACCCGCACTTATAGATCCGAGTCGGGCAAGATCGGGCGCGTTTTCACGTCGCTGTACGGCGCCTCGGAAGATCTACTCGACGATGGCTATCGACGTATGCTGGCCAATGGTTGCTACTGGGCGATGGGACTGGAAGAAGAGATCAAGCCGGATGCAAGCATCGCGTTCGTCGGTCCTTATGAGCCAAACACGTTTGGCAACAAAGGCCACGTCAGCGGTGTCAAACCGGAAGCCTACGCCAGTTTCGAAAGTCCGATTCCAGCGCAACCGAACGGTCAGCCTGCGGATGTCGCGATGAACAAGAAGTTGGGGAGCAAAAAGGTCCAAGACAACCCCTCTGAGGTCGCTGCCAAGCAGGCCCCGGACAGCAAACCAGCCAAAAAGAAGAAAAGCAAGAATGACGCGCCGACCAGGCCTGAACCGGGGCTGGTCGATGTCCCCTCGGATTATCGAGACCCAGCGCCATTTGCGTTTCAGAAAGGTGATGTCGTTGCCATCCTTGGCAACGGGCTAGCCGATCGGATGCAGCATGATGGATGGCTCGAGACGATGCTGCAGTCACAACTTGTCAACCAGCAGGTACGATTTCGAAACATGAGTGCCAGCGGCGATCGTGTTAATCACTATCCGCGCAGTGCCGGTCAGATTTCGATGACGGCTTATTTGCAGCACGTCGAGGCGACCGTCGTGTTTGCGTTCTTCGGATACAACGAATCGTTCGATACCAAACCTGCCGACTATCGCCGGCAACTTCTTGACTTCGTGAAAAAGACGCGAGGCGCCAAACCCAACGGCAAAGACTTTCCTCGGATCGTGCTGTTCAGTCCCATTGCACACGAGAACACTCGCGATCCTAATGTGCCTGATGGGCTGGCACATAACGCACAACTTGCCGCTCTGACACGTGCCACCGAGGCCGCAGCCGAAGAGGCAGGCGTGGCTTATGTCGATCTGTTCCATCCCACTCTCGAACTATTCAGCAAGTCGGCTGTCCCGCTCACAATCAACGGTGTGCATCTCACTGAGGAGGGCAATCGACAGATTTCTGAAGTCATCACCGAGAAGTTGATCGGCAAAACTGAACACAGTTCGGCAAGGTTGGAATCCATGCGTCAGGCAGTATTGGACAAGGATCTGCACTGGTGGAATCGGTATCGCGCATCCGACGGCAACGACATCTGGGGCAGCAGATCCACCCTGAAGTTTGTGAACGATCAAAGTAACGCCGAAGTACTTCAGCCCGAACTCCTCATGCTCGATGTCATGACTGCCAATCGCGACGAAGTCGTGTGGGCTAAATCGCTTGGACAGGACAAGGCCGTTGACGACAGCAATGTACCACCCCCAGTGCCGGTCATCTCCAATGTCGGCGGTGGCAGCAAGAGTTCGAAAGCACAGAAGGAAGGCTCGCTGGAGTATATCAGCGGAGAGGAAGCCCTCAGCTACATGGCGGTCGCCGACGGATTTGAAGTGACTTTGTACGCCGACGAGTCCCGCTTTCCTCAACTGATCAAGCCGGTTCAATTGCAATTCGACACGAAGGGCCGACTCTGGGCCGCGACCTGGCCGACGTATCCCAAATGGGAACCGCTCAAGCCCATGAATGATGCCCTAATCATTCTTCATGACGACAACGGCGATCATGTTGCCGACCGGGTCACGGAGTTCGCCAAAGTGCAGAATCCGCTGGGCTTCGAGTTCTGGAACGGCGGGGTGATTGTCACGTGTCAGTCCGAACTGTTGTTCCTCAAGGACACTGATGGGGACGACGTCGCCGATGAACGATTCAGCATGCTGCAAGGGCTCGATTCCTCGGATACGCATCACGGCGCCAACAATCTCATTTACGGGCCGGATGGTGGCATTTATTGGCAGAGTGGTATTTTCCTGGTCAACAACCATGAGCATCCATGGGGATCATCGCTGGAGTCGTCAGCCTCGGGCATGTACCGGTTCGATCCGCGGCGGTTCACCATTTCGCTGCACGCGAATAACTCCCCGAATCCGCACGGGATCTCGTTCGATTACTGGGGCTATCAATACGCAACCGATGGCACCAGCGGTCGCGCTTACCAGGTACGTCCTGAAGGCAGCGGCTTCAAGATGTACGAGTTGCTAAAAAAGGAAGTCCGTCCGGTTCCAGCCAGTGAAGTCGTCAGCAGCCTGCACTTTCCCGAGTCGATGCAGGGAGACTTTCTGATCTGCAATGTGATCGGCTTTCTGGGGATCAAGCACTATCACCTTGAGCGAAACGCGGAGACAGGAGCGGTGTGGGGAACACCCGCCGGTGATCAACTGACCGTGACCGTCACGAACGCCGATGGTAGCAAGACCCAGGACGAATCGCGGGGCCTGCTGATGAGCGGCGACAAAAACTTCCGCCCCTCCGACGCGATCTTCGCCCCTGACGGTTCGCTCTACATCAGCGACTGGCACAACGTCATTATCGGACACATGCAGCACAATGTTCGCGATCCGAATCGCGACCATATTCACGGACGCATCTATCGCATGACGGCCAAGGGGCGACCACTGCAACCGATCGTTCCGATTGACGGACAGCCCATCGAACAACTTCTCGAAAACCTCAAGTCACCTGTGGATGGCATTCGACACCGCACACGGGAGGAACTCAGCGAACGTGATTCCAAAGAGGTCATCGCCGCGACGAAGAAATGGATCACGCAGTTCGATCCCAGCAAGAGAGAAGACGCACATCACCTGCTCGAAGCGCTCTGGTTGCACCAGCAGCACAACGTATGGGATAACGACCTGTTGCAAATGGTCTTGAATTCGCCGGAGCCGCTTGCACGCCATGCTGCAACAACGGTGCAGCACTTCTGGACGAAGGTTGAAAAGACACTACGCGGCGGCGTGATTGCCGAAACGGAAATGGCCACTTCAGAAAAGTCAGGCATCATCAGCGATACGCCTGAGCTGACCACCATTCGAATTGCGACGGTTCCTGAGAAGATGGCCTACGACGTACGCGAGCTGACAGTCAAGCCCGGTAAGAAGGTCAAACTCACGTTCGCCAACTACGACTTCATGCCTCACAACATCCTGCTGGTCAATCCAGGCACAGCCGATGAGGTCGGTATCGCGGCGATCGAACTGGGAGCCAAAGGCTTTGAGAATGGCTTCATACCCAATAGTCAGAATATTCTCTGGCACATTCCGTTGGTCGATTTTGGCCAGGAGGAAGCCATTGAATTTACGGCGCCGACCCAAGAAGGGGCCTATCCTTACATCTGCTCATTCCCAGGGCATCACCGGCTTATGCGTGGCATGCTCTATGTCACCGATAACCTCCAGGAGTTTCTCGCCAAAAACCCCAAAGAAGAGATAAAGATTACGGAATGGAAGATTGATGATTTCGCCGAAGACCTCAAGCGGGTCAGTCAACACCGCAGCTACACAACTGGAAAACAACTGTTTACCTCGCTTGGGTGCGCCCAGTGTCACAATATGAATAACCAGGCCAGCGGCCTCAGCCTGCCTGTCGGCCCCGACATCGACGCCGCTGTCAAGAAGTATAAACACGATCCACGAGCGCTATTGCATGAGATTCTTGAGTCTTCGCGAAACATCGACGAGAAGTATCGCCAGGTGGTCGTCGCGCTCGAAGACGGAAGAACACTGGTCGGAGTCATTGAATCAGAGAACGAATCGACGCTGACGATCCTATCCGGGAGTCCGCCCCAAAAGGTCGAAATTCCGACTCAATCCATTGATGACCGAATTTCTTCTTCGACCTCTATCATGCCCAGCGGGCTCTTGAATACCCTCGATAAAGAACAGATTCTGGATTTGCTGGCCTACTTGCTCGCCGGTGGCAATGCCGACGACTCAGCATTCAAGCATCACCACTGATTCACAATGACCTTTTCGGTTTGCAGGAGCACATGATGCGTTTTGGTCGTTTGAGCCCAGTTCGAACGTTGGTCGCGATCTGCCTATGGCTAGGTCTTGCGCTTCCGCTTTGGCCTGATGACATCCCACAAACAGCTTCGCAGGCGGATAAGGTCGATCACAGCACACTCACCGGCAAGGTGATGGTTGGATACCAGGGATGGTTCAATTGCTCGGATGATGGAGCCGGCTTGGGATGGACCCATTGGGCGAAAAGTCGACGTGGCGACTTTGGTCCAGACAACGTTAAGGTCGATCTCTGGCCAGACATGTCAGAGTATCCTGTCGATCTGCGATATTCAACAATGCTGCAGCATGCCGATGGTCGTGTTGCGGAAGTCTTCAGTTCCGCCGATGCCCAGACAGTAGATCTCCATTTTCGCTGGATGCGTGAGTATGGAATCGATGGTGCCTTCGTGCAGCGCTTTGCAAATAGTCTGACGGATCCAAAGAGGCTTCGACATAAAAACTCGGTCTTGAAGAACTGTCGCTCAGCGGCCATTCGCGAAGGCCGGGTTTATGCGATCATGTACGACTTGAGCGGGATGAACGCCGGAGAGGTGACCAGAGTCCTGGATGACTGGCGCACCCTTCGTGGCAGGCTGCGGATGATCGAAGATACTGCCTACCTGCATCATCGGGGCAAGCCGGTCGTCGCCGTGTGGGGGGTCGGTTTCGACGACGGTCGACGTTATCGCCTGGCCGAATGTCAGCAGTTGGTTAAGCAACTGAAGGAAGAGGGATGCTGTGTCCTGCTGGGAATTCCAACGGGCTGGCGAGAATTGAATCGGGACGCTGTTGACGATGTCCTGCTTCACCAGATCATCGAGCAAGCCGATGTCATCAGTCCCTGGACTGTCGGCCGCTACCGTAACCCGAACGAAGTTGATCGCCAAGGCCGCCTGACCTGGCAGAAAGATCAAACGTGGTGCAAAGAGCACGGTGTGGACTATATGCCAACGGTCTTCCCTGGCTTCAGTTGGCACAACATGAAACCAGAGGCGCCGTTGGACCAGATTCCACGTCTGAAGGGCCAGTTCTTGTGGTCTCAGTTTGTAGCCGCCAAGAAATCCGGCGCAGAAATGGTCTACGTGGCCATGTTCGATGAAGTCGATGAAGGGACGGCGATCTTCAAATGCAGCAATGACCCTCCTCAGGGCCACTTTCTGACCTATGAAGGACTTCCTACTGATCATTATCTCTGGCTCACCGGAGAAGGTGCGCGGGCTATGCGAAGTACAGAGCCCGTGCCGGTCGACTTACCCCAGCGGGATGCAGATCAAATTCAGCCGTAACATTATTAGACGACACTTAGTAAGTTCAGCTTCGCGTGACACGAGTTCTTGCTGATCGTCGGCAGTACTCTGGTAACGTGACCATTCCTCTATAAGGACCTGCAAAAGTATGCGTGCCATCATTTCGAACATTTCTCTCGTTAGCCTCGTGCTTGCTGCGACATGCTTGGAACTGCCCAGTGTGCATGCAGAATCAACCAGATCGAACATCGTACTGCTGCTGATCGACGACTGGGCCTGGAACGGCTCACCGATACAGATGAATGATGCGTTGGAGAACTCTCGCATGCCAGTGCTGCAAATGCCGAACGTCGAGAAACTTGCACGTGAGGGGATGCTCTTTACGAATGCGTACGCATCTCCGCAATGTTCGCCTTCGCGTGTGTGCATTCAGACGGGGCAATCCTCTCCGCGAAGTGGTTTTACGGTCTTTATGAACGATGGTGGACAGGACTATTTCGATGCCAAAGGCTTCGAAGGTTTCCCCGTCGTACCTTGTGTTTCGGATATGACAATCGATCCCGAGGCTGTGACAATTCCCGAGGCACTCAAACCAATGGGGTATGTTTGCGCGCACTTTGGCAAGTGGCACATGAGAGGCAACCCTGCCGATGAGGGATATGTCGTCCACGATGGCAGCACCTCGAATAACGAGGGCAATACGCTTAGGTCAAATCTGAAGGAAGGGCAAAAAAAGCCAATGCGGTTGCCAACGGACCTGACTGACCC
>JBGSVC010000053.1:0-3421 GCA_041753175.1 Planctomycetaceae bacterium | reverse complement strand
CTGGCTTTTGACCTGCTTGAGAATCCCAGGATTGAGCAGATGTTCCAGGTCAAACCCATCCACCCACTCCATCACCATCGACTGGATATTGTCGAATGAGACGACATTTTGCACGTCCAGCAAATGGTCTTGTTGAATCTTGGCAATCTTCATCGCCACTTGTGCAATGCGTGACATTTCCTGCTGGTAGGCCTGCTCATCGGCGTAATTTTTGGGCGTGAATATTTTCAACGCCAATCGAAACGTCGCATCATGGGCCCCGAAGCGATCTGCCAGATACACCACACTCTGACCACCCGACCCCAACTGACGAATCAATCGATAGGTGACGGTCCAATTTAACTCCTGTGCAACAATGAGTTTTTCAAACTGCACCAGCAATGGGTTGTGACGAATGGGCATCACTCCCGAAAACGGCAGCGTTCCGTCCAAACTGACCTGAGGCGGAGCAAGGCGTGTCGAATCTTCCATGGCGCGATCTGATTAGAAATGAATGGGCGAGATTTCTAGCATAGACGATGGTTGTCATTCAGAGAAGTCTATGCGTTTTTTAGAAGTTCGAAAGGCTATTTTTAACCGCATAACGTTCATATTTCTGCAGTCGGAAGTGAGGGACTTTGAAACACGTCAGCCATCGGAGTCATTTCATGGGGAGACAGATCCAAACCCATCGAAGTATAGAGGTAATAAGTCATGTTTCTAGAAAGGCTGTCGAAATCCTGAAAAAGCACGGTCGCTGGTAAGTCTGCAATGAAGAGACCCTCTGCATTCTCTCGTTCAGATTGTGCAATACGATCAGCAACTGATGGATGTGAACTGAAAACACTGGTTTTCTGCTCTAGAAAACCTCGCTTAATTTTTTTACGGTCAGCCAGAGGAACTTTTCCCCAGACATGCGGAATAATCTTTGAAATATCATCTGGATACACATCATGACGGATATGGTCATTGATAAAACGAAACGCCAGTTCCCAGCCGATGGATAACTCTGGGATTTTCTGCATCGCTTGAATCAAAGATTTTGTTCCAGCTAACCGGGTTTGATAGCGGTCTGCGTCATATTCCATTTGTCTAAGCAGATATCCACAGAGAATGTGACCGACCATCATCAACAACCAAAGCAGGTTTCGTGATATCCACACGCAAATCATGCTCAAATACAACATCCACCCGATCCGAAAATCGACGTCGTCTGCCGTAGTCGAAAGCCAGTCGTCCCATTCATCACGTTGATAGACAATTCGCTTAAACCAGTCGTTGATCGTGCGGGCCAGATAACTCAATCGCATGCCTGTCCCCTGGCCGAAATGTCCAAACTCATGTGCCATAATGCCGGCAAATTGTCGTAAGCTCAGATGTGCAGTTAATGGGATGCCGATCGTCAACACCAAATAAGTGCCGAAAAAGCTGCGCATCCCTCGACGAAATGACGCAGAGGCATTGATATGATAATCGACATCAATCCGCTTAGGCCGTGGCGCCCCAACGATCTGGCAGATGGCTTCCACAAATTCGAATAATAGCGGTTGAAACTTCCGATCCAATGATCGTGAACTCACTCGTCGTGAAGGTCGCGCCAAAAGTGGTTTGATCATAAAGAGCACCATGATCACTCCGATAACCAACGGCGATACATAAGCCAGTATGAAGAATAGTTTTCCACGACCACTACCATAATTCAGCATAAAGGCATGATTGAATAAATGGTAATAGACTCCCCATCCAACCACGAAAATTAATCCCATGTAAATCATCGGAAGCAGAACCATGCAAATCGTGACCAACAAGATGGCGATTAAGTACGTCGGTGATTTGCGGACTCGTTTTATCTGTCCGTCGATCAACGTGTTTATGGGTGTACGTTCTGTGGGAATCTCAGGCGTTGGAACTGACAAATGCGATGACGACCGTCGTGTTCGCTTTCCAGAAACAATTTTTTCAGCGCTTACTCGATTGATGGGTAAGTTGGGTATGTTTACTTTCTCAACAGCCAGATCTGGCGGTCTCTTTGCATTCCTGGTGTCTTCGCGCACTAGAGGGGTCTGAGAAGTCAGCTTGATTGAACTTTCCTCGGATTCCAATGGTTGAATCTGAAAGGAGTGATTGCACTTGGGACATTTCCCTTTTTTACCTGCATACTCGTGGGAGATCTTCAGCGCAGCAAGACACGATGGGCATTGGACCGACATCTTCATCAGCAGAATCCTGATCACACGATTGCTTCAGGCTTCAATCCAAAGTCCGAAGCGAAAGAGAAATGAGATTTCAATCAGGTTCAATTTGTCCGTCAAACTGACTGATAATGTGATCATAAGGTCACTCTCGGTTTGATGCAATCAATTCGCCAGAGAGTCTGCGTGACACCAGACGATGTCAGCGGGCAGCAACATAAAGCATTCAACATCAAAAGAGCGGCGTGGACTCCCGAACCCCCCCAGGCCGGGAGTCCACAACCGATCTTTCCATCCCTCTTGGATCAAGCAGGGAGGTCAGATTCCTCTCGGGGAAGTCATAATTTACTTTGCAGATTGTGTGCCAATCTGCACGCTGCTCAAGCAGTCCGCTCTAATTGCTTATCCACAAACACATTGTGTTTATCATTGAAAATATCGCCATTCCCAAACACCAACTCGAAGCCTTATAGCCCTTACAAAAATTGCTTCCGGATTTGTAGCTTCTTCAATCTTTCGTCGGCGGAGTCGTCTGGTCTTCTTTTTTGGGAGGGGTCAGTTTGACGGCTTTCTTTTGCAAATCCTCCACAAGGAGCGCCAAGATCTTCGCATCTTTCTTCGACATAATATGCTCGATGCGGGTTTGGGGCACTCCCATCCGCGTCATCACGTCCCCAGCCGTCTTCCAGTGATTTTCCAGTTTTTTACCTGTTGCCAGATAGATATTGGTGACCAGTTCCGCCAGCTTTTGCTCATCGATTTGATCTCGATTGTCATAATATCGCTTGATGATTTTCTGCTGATGCGAGGAAAAGTTTCGGTTAGACATAATGATGGTTCTTACTATGAAAATCTTTTTGAAGTCTTAACAGTCCGCTAACGTTCTCGATGGGCTGTCTGATTCCAGCGAGGGAACCAGCAGTTACTCAGGTTATCGTGAAGTTTTGAGAACGTTCAAACAGACTCGAAGTCGTTCTGCGACAGGCAGTTTGAGCCGATGAAGAACAGTGTTTCCATGCGATTAAATTTTTCAGGCAGAGGAGATGGTTCTTTCAGTGCCCCAATCGACTGTGAAACGAAACGAGAAGATAATCCAGCAGACCTCACTGCGGAAGCCACATTTTGAAACTTCATGAACCCTGAGAGGATGTCTTTTATTCAAGAAGTTTTGTTATGATCGGCCAAAATGATCAGTCTCGAAACCCCCTGACAGCCCGTCGATTTTCAACAGGCTGCAATAGGTAATGCCA
>JBGSVC010000052.1:0-2344 GCA_041753175.1 Planctomycetaceae bacterium | reverse complement strand
ATTGCGAATGGACGCAAACAACACATCATGTTCAGTCTGGTAGGGATTGTTTTTGAGCTTGCGGTCGACGCGATAGGTTTGACCGTCGTAGGTTTCGTATTGGTGTGGTCCCGAAACGGTAGCGCGACCTTTGGTTCCAATTGCGAATTCTGAAACCGAGTTCCAGCAGTTGGGAATATGACGACACTGAGCAAACATTTTCGTGCCATCTTCAAAGGTAAATTCAATGGCATGGTGATCAAAAATTTCTCCGTACCGTGCATCGGTGCGGACCTCTCGGCCTCCCATTCCGACAGCCGAAACGGGGTACTTCTCACCTTTCAACCAGCACCCGACATCAATGTTGTGAATATGCTGTTCAACGATGTGATCTCCACAACACCAGTTGTAGTAGTACCAGTTGCGTAATTGATACTCCATTTCGGATTTACACTGTTCGCGTTTCTTGCGGGGTTCCCAAACTCCATTATTGTTCCAGTACACATGAGACGCGACGATATCGCCGATCGCTCCATCATGAATACGTTGCATCAGATCCAGATAAGTCAATTGGTGATGTCTTTGCAGACCAATGCCAATTTTCAGATTTTTTTCCTTAGAGACACGAGCAGCTTCCATGAACCGACGCACGCCGGGAGCATCCGTGGCAACTGGTTTTTCGCAGAAAATATTCTTTCCGGCATTGACAGCATATTCAAAGTGGATGGGGCGGAATCCCGGAGGTGTAGCCAGAATCACCAGATCAATTCCTGGATGATCCACAACTTTCTTGTATGCATCAAAACCTGAGTACATCGTTTCCGGAGTGACCGACACGATCGCTGTCTTATTGCCGGCCACGTCTCGTTGAATTTGTTGAACTGCCCCTGGAATGACATCTTCGAAGACATCGCCGATGCAAACCAGTTCAACTTTGCCTTCTGTTTTCAATGCTTGAGCAGCAGCCCCGGTTCCACGTCCGCCGCATCCGATGAGGCCGATGCGAATGACATCATCACCTTTGACGAAAGCCTGAGCATTCGACGCCAGACTACTCAAAACGCTTGTTCCGGCAGCCACGACTGCGGTTGTTTTCAAAAACTCTCTGCGGGCAGGCTGCTGAGTTGGGTTGTCGGGCATGTGTCTCTCCAATGAATTCTGGTGGTAATAATGGCATGAATGATGTTTAGTGGTAGGCAAAAAGCAGACATTAACTTCAGCCGAGAGGATCTCATAACAGCGTTTCATCATAGCAATGAGGAAACTGCCGCAAAAATCTACATCAACACAAGTTGATCTATCGAACCGAAGATGTAAAGTGATGAATCGGAAATTAACTGAAATTATTCACAATTTGTGCTGAGCTTGCCGTCTTTGACCAGATTCTCCGGGGGAACGGGAATCAGGCCATAACGTTCAATTTCTTCGTCAGTCGGGGGAGTCAATGGGCGTATGACACGAAAGCCGATATGTTGGGCTTCAGTCATCCACCACATGCTTTTGGGGAGTTGTGGATCGCGGAGTTTCAAATCCTCATCTGACTCCCGACGTGCAGCGCTGCGAAGCATCTCGGGATCATCATCCCATGAGCCTCCACGATAGACAACGCCATAGGCATCATAATTGATTTTGATAGGGAAAACTGCGGGTTTGCCGTCGGTGAACTGAGCGTAGAAATCCGACTGATATCCATCGAGTACCCATTCTGCCACATTGCCATGCATGTCATACAGTCCATAGGGGTTGGGTTTCTTCTCTCCGCCCGCATGATATTCTTCATCAGCGTTGTCGTAGTACCAGGCGTAGTCATCGATAGAATCGACCGAATCTCCCCAGGAATAAGCCGTTGTTGTGCCACCTCGACAGGCGTATTCCCACTCTGCCTCAGTGGGCAAGCGGTAGTAATGTCCTGTGCGTTTCGACAACCATTGACAATACATCTGGGCTGCGAAGTTTGTCATACTACAAGCGGGGAAGCCCTGTCGTGGCATTGGCTTGACGCCCACTGTGTTGACCAGTTCATATTCGGGAGTTGGTCTGGTCATGGCGTCGGCGACTGAATCGGCCTGGTCCGATGCGCGACCATTAATTTCACGCATCTGTTTGTCTCTGCAAAACTGCCAGGCATCGAACTCATCCCAGGTCACTTCGAGTTTACCCATCCAGAAGGGGTCAATTTTGACGTCATGGAGTGGACCTTCATCGTCGTTTCGGTTTTCCTCATCCTCTGGAGAACCCATGGCAAATACTCCCCCCGGAATGGGGACCATTTCGAAACTGATCGAGGTATCGCGGATCGTTTCTGTATAGGGTTCCATTAATTCTTTGGAAGTTGTCACGGAGGGCTCTGAAGCCAGTAGCGAAA
>JBGSVC010000051.1:0-5923 GCA_041753175.1 Planctomycetaceae bacterium | reverse complement strand
TACGGGCGGATTTTGTCGATGGAGAAGTTGAAAAAGTCCATATTGCTTTGACGCGTGTGTCTGCTGAAATTTCTGATTCCGAACGAGTGGCTTCGGAGCGGATCGGCAAGCAGTATGGTGCAATTTTCGCAGCTCACCTGCAGATGGCTCAAGATCCCAAGCTTGTTTCGGAAATCGAAGATTTGATTCGTCAACGTCGCTTTTCTGCAGAATTTGCATCCAGCCAGGTGCTACGTAAATATGCCAAGCAGTTTCAAGATCTGGGAAATGCTTACTTTGCAGAGCGGGCCACCGATATCTTTGACCTGGAAAAACGTATTCTACGACACCTGCTTGGTGAACGACGCGAGGATCTTGCACACCTCACTGCTCCCGTGATCGTTCTCGCCAGAAATCTCACACCCAGCGAAACAGCCGGACTCAATCGTAAGTTTGTTCTCGGATTTGCCACCGAAGTCGGCGGACATACCAGTCATACCGCAATTCTCGCAGGTGCGTTAGCACTCCCTGCAGTTGTTGGACTGGGGTCGTTCCTGTCTGATGTCTCAGGTGGTCAGATGGTTATTATCGATGGCAATCGTGGCGAAATCATCATTGATCCCGATGATGAAACCCTCGAACGCTACGAAGATTCTGCCGCCCGCATGGCGCAGACCAAAAAGCGATTCGAAGGCTTCAAGGATCTGGTCGCCCAAACGACCGATGGAATCCGCGTCCAGCTTCAAGGTAACATCGAGTTCCCTGAAGAAACCGAACTGTGTACCCAACAAGGCGCTGACGGCATCGGATTGTATCGAACCGAATTTCTTTATCTGGGAAAGACAGAAGTCCCTTCCGAAGAAGACCATTACAACGCCTACCGGAACGTGATTCAGGCCATGAAGGGCAAACCGGTCATCATTCGGACACTCGATATTGGCGCAGATAAAATTCCCGGTTCTTTTGCCCATCATTATCACTCGGATATTAATTCCGCATTGGGTTTACGCAGCATTCGGCTATCACTTCAGGAACTGACGCTCTTCAAAACCCAGTTAAGAGCCATCTTGCGAGCAGCATTGGGGGCAGACGTGGGTGTGATGTTTCCACTCGTCTCGACACTGCTGGAATTTCGCCAGGCAAGATCCACGCTGTTGGATGTGATGGAAGATCTCGAAGAGCAGGGGATCGAATTTAACCGCCAGGTGCGCATCGGGATGATGGTCGAAGTTCCCGCGGCTGCAATTTTGGCCAAAGAATTTGCAGCCGAGGTTGATTTTTTCTCCGTTGGAACCAACGATCTGATTCAATACACGATGGCGGCAGATC
The DNA here is from genome assembly GCA_041753175.1 of Planctomycetaceae bacterium. Classification (GTDB taxonomy): domain Bacteria; phylum Planctomycetota; class Planctomycetia; order Planctomycetales; family Planctomycetaceae; genus SXPC01. The sequence continues at coordinate 4,615 of JBGSVC010000051.1, read as the reverse complement.
GCTCTGATCCTGCCGTTGCCAAATGGTTTAGTTCGGGTGACCCAGCGATCCTCAGACTACTCAAAATGGTCGCAGACGCTTCCCACCAGCAGGGAATCATGGTATCTGTTTGTGGCCAGATTAGTTCTGATCCGAGATTTATTCCCGTTTTGCTAGGGTTAGGGATCACTCATTTAAGTGTTTCTCCCCAAACAATTCCTTCCATCAAGGAGATCGTCCGGTCACTGGACCGATCTCGAATTAATGAAATCACACAAAAGGTCTTCACCTTTGATTCTGCTCGGAGCGTCGAGACCTACCTTCAAGGCGAACTGATGAAGTTGTGCCCGGATTTAAGCAGATGAAAGAACTCCCAGGATCGTTACACGATTGATCGAACAGTCTTTTGTAAATTGATTTCGTGTCGACGATCAACACACTCAAAACGCCTTATAATGGTCGTTTTGAGGATTCCAACTGTGAAATCCTAAAGCCCTTTGAGACAATCAACCAGGCTTTAAAGATTCAAAAATGGAATCACTTTTAGACTCGATCCATCATTTCCGCCGTTATTTAACGGCAGGAATTCCCATGATGACCCCATTGACTCTCCATTTCGGAGATTCGAACACATTTATTCTCAGAAAGTAGTTAACGGTGCCCAATTGTGCCGTAATGTCGTCTTAGCTTGAGATGAAATTTAGTAAGGAACACATTCAAGAATTCTGGCAACAGATCGATTTCACAGTTTGGCGACAAGCCTGAAGCGATTCAAGACCGTAAGATCAGCAGGAGAGGTTAAACACCTGTTGATTTCACCGAATCCCCGTCAAGGTCTTCCAGACATATCGACAACCTGTCTTGACCATCACGTTTCGGTTCAATTGTCTGTCTTGATGCTCGAGGAAAGACCTCACACTCGATAGCCACATCTGAACCCAACGAATGAGATCAAATCGATTTCTCAAATGTTCGTTTACTAAAAAGCATCAACAGCCTTCCCTTAACGTGAGAAAAACAGCCCTGTAACTCCCCTGAACTTAGTGATTCCCATCAGAATGCCGTGTCGATATGCCGTGCAACTGTTGTCGATATGGAATCAAGGTCAGTATTCATAATTTACAGCTCATTTTCAGCGTTCAATTCAAAAGACTTAACTTACGCACAACGACTGATCAGTCTGTCACTTCTGTTTGACACATATTTGAGCGAACCACACCCGTCGGGCAGGCAGTCGCTCAATTGAACGTCAGACTAGAACAACACATCCTCTGATTGGCACCTGACTATTTCTTTCCCATCAAAGAAATTCTCCAAGGTGTCCCTATGAAAAAAGAAATGCTTGTTAACGTCCTCCAGCCGGAGGAAAGTCGCATCGCCATCGTCGAAAATGGCGTGCTCGAAGAGTTGTATGTTGAACGAAACAGCCAGGAAAGCTATGTCGGCAACATCTACAAAGGTGTTGTGGTCAACATCGAGCCGAGTATCCAGGCTGCCTTCGTTGATTTTGGTGTCGGACGAAATGGATTTTTACACATTTCCGATGTCGAAGCTCATTATTTCAAACACATTGCCCGCCCCGAATCCCGAGACGATCGCCGAGGGGGTCCCCGAAGTCGACCACGGCCTGGTTCCGAGCGTTCCGTACAAAATAAACCGTCGATTCAGGAAGTCTTCAAACGGGGAAGCGAAGTCTTAGTTCAAGTCATTAAAGATGGCATCGGCAATAAAGGCCCTACGCTGTCGACTTACATCAGCATCCCAGGTCGCTATCTGGTTTTAATGCCCACTTTGCAGCGTGTGGGTGTCTCTCGCAAAATTCAGGACGACGATGCCCGTCGTAAACTGCGACAGATCATGCAGGAAATCCAGCCTCCTCCAGGACTGGGATTTATCGTAAGGACCGCTGGCATTGATCGAAGCATGGTGGATCTCCAGCGAGATCTCAACTATCTGCTTCGCCTTTGGAAGGTGATCGCGAAACGAGTCCAGAAATTAAGTGGACCGATTGATATCTACGAAGAGTCCGACATGATGACGCGCACGATCCGAGACGTTTACGACAATGAAATCGACGCTGTCTGGATCGATGAAAAGCAAGCTTATGAGCGTGCCGTTGAGTTCGTGAAAAATGTCCTCCCCAAGCAAGTCAATCGCATCAAGTTTTATGATGAGAAAGACCCGATCTTCCATCACTATAAAATTGAAAAAGAAATCGAAAAGATTCAATCTCGCTATGTCCCCCTGGAAAGAGGAGGATCGCTGGTCATTGATCAAACAGAAGCTCTGGTTGCCATCGATGTCAACTCAGGGACATTCCGGGTCGACAACAACGCTGAAGAAACAGCCTATCAGATGAATCTTCGCGCCGCCGAGGCCATTGCCCGTCAACTTCGTCTTCGTGACCTGGGGGGGGTGATTGTTAACGACTTCATCGATATGAAAGACGAGCGACATCGTCGTGGGGTCGAAAAAGCCTTCCGGGATGCCCTCAAGCGTGACCGGGCACGGATCAAAATTCTCCGTATTAGTCCATTCGGCCTCATTGAAATGACCAGACAACGGATTCGTCCATCTCTCAGACGCAGCATCTATGAAGATTGCCCGTGCTGCCGTGGAACCGGAATCGTCAAAACTGCTGAGTCAGTCGCTATTGAAGTCATGCGAAAACTGCAGTCTGCTGCCAGCTTCGCAGGGGTCACGAAGATACAAGTCGAAGTCCACCAGAGAGTTGGAAACTTTTTGGCTAACCGCAAGCGAAAGACGCTCATGGAGTTGGAAGAAGCATCAAAATGCCTGATCACCTTTGAATCACGCAATGATGTGGGGTTCGAGCACACGGTGATCGCCTGTTTCAATAAAGATGCTGCTCCAGTGAAGGTAATCGATTAGATTGAAGTGGTGCAAAAATAGGCTCCACTGACTCGCATTCTTGAATTTTGACGTTAAAATCTCTCTCTTCATCAGTTTATAGTGACGCCGGTTTCATCCGTTGCTTTCGGGCAACCGCGAGTGGATTGGATACTCTCGCATCGGCCTACTTCCGTTTTCATCATCAGGTGCATCATGTTTGCGATTATTGCTGCCAGCGGCCGTCAACTCCGAGTCTCTCCCAACGAAGTCGTCCGTATCGATTTCGAAGGGGATGAAAACCTTACGAACCTGAATTTTGATCAGGTGCTTCTGGCCAATAATGATGGTGCCTCAGTAATCGGTCGCCCCGTCATTGACGGAGCTGTGGTGACAGCCGAAGTAATTAACCGAGAAGAAAAAGGGCCGAAAATAGAGATCGGAAAAATGCGACGTCGCAAAAACTTCCGAAAACACACTGGCCACCGTCAAAAATATTCTGCAGTCCGTATCACAGCTATCAATATTCCCGGCTTGGGAAATTTTGATGCCGCCTCTTTTGCACCATCCGAGTCAGAGCAAGTCGAAGAATCTGACTCCGACGAATAATCACTCTGATACTTGCTGCAGCGACTGAGATCTCTACCAAAAAGGCCTGTGAGGATAATTCTCACAGGCCTTTTTACATTCCAGTTCCTACTGATTAGCAAATCAGTCAGTTCATTTCGCGTCTAATCATCGCTGCGTCCGATCAGTTCAGATGCATACTCATCGAGAAGATAAACATCGCAGCGGTGCGTGGAGAACTCCGCAATTCGATCATTATTGCCTACCTGGGCTGTGTCTTCCGGAACGATCGAGATGCGAAAACGCTGGTGTTCAATTCCCATTTCTTCCATTTTCAATTGGACATTACGCCCCCGATGATAAGCCAGTCTCAACCGCTCCTGGGCGTTGAGCGATTTTCCATACGCTGTCTTTCCTGCATGGGCGAGAATATCGATTTTCTGCGGCTTGCCTGCAATTTTTGAGACAATCTTGTAGAGTTGGTCCGAAGAAATCGCTGTTAATTCTGAAGAATCATCTGGGAAAACAATCGGCTCATCGATCTGGATCTTCTCTCCCTCACGCATTCGAAAGACACGCATATCATTGCCTTCTGTCGAATTGCGTTTGACACCGCCATAACCCAGCGACTGGTCCGTGAACGAACCCAGTTCCTGATTCATACGTGATTCAAGGGTACTGTTCAATGAAAAGTTCTCGCCGGGAGGCGAGAGAGGGCCTCCTGCATAACCCAGATAGGCCTCGATGGATTGCAAAATGGCACGGTATTTCTCGTCGGCTTTCACTTCGCTCAACGAAACCAGCATGATGAAGAAGGTCAGCAGTAGTGACATCATGTCTCCATACGTCACCACCCATTCCGGCACACCGGCTGGTGGGTCGTCTTCCATTTCCATAATCAGCCCTTTCGCGAACGTGAACAATTCCTTATCTGTATGATCGACCCGGAACCAGTCAGGAGACAACTTTTCTCGCCTGACCGGCAGAATCGTCATTTGAAGCGGAAGTCGTTTCATTCTCGCAGGCTTGTGCGTGTTCGTATAAAGGATGCTGACTGGTCAAAAAAACGGGGACTCTATCTGGCATACTGATGTTCAAAGCCATATTATGGGATCGCCTCAATCAGCAGCCCGTTCTGGTCAAAAAATAGCTCAGAGAAATCGAGACCTTTCCAGCCGGAACAAGGCGCTGTTACCATTTGTTGTTAGATGATGTCACG
>JBGSVC010000050.1:0-2964 GCA_041753175.1 Planctomycetaceae bacterium | reverse complement strand
TGGTCTTTCGTTCCAGATTCTGTTGACGTTTCGGAAAGGGAATTCTTTGTCCCCTGTTCCTGACTTTTTAACAGACGCTCAATATTGCTGCGATGGCGAATAATAATCAACATCGGAACGACCAGTGAGATCAGACCTCGACTCCAGTTGCTTGAAGAAAACGGCGACGGCCAAAGCATCGCAAACTCCGCGAACACAAACGTGAGGCTCGCAGCCAAAGACCCTAGCGAAACAATCCGCCACAGTGCATAGACGATCCCAAAGGCCCCTAACGAAATCAAACCCGCCTGAGGCGCAATCACCAACGTCGATCCAAGCGCCGTCGCGACCCCTTTTCCACCCGAAAAACCAAGCCAGCAAGGAAACATATGACCAACAATCGTCAAGAGCGCAGCAACAACCTGGGCATGAGGATAGATCTCAACGGAAAGCTGATCTTGAAATAACCACGGCAAGCATGCGGTGGGAATCATCCCTTTCAAGGCATCCAAAGCAAAGACGACCCAAAACCAGCGATGCCCCAGGATTCGCCCAACGTTTGTTGCACCAATATTCCCGCTGCCATGTTTCCGGATATCAATACCACGCACGAGGTATCCCAGCAGTAAGCCAAATGGAATACTTCCCGCCAGATAACAACACAGACAAATCCAAAACCAGGCCATAATCAGTCAATTCAATGTTTTCGCATCGGGAGGAAGGAAGCTGTTTTATATCGACCGACCGAGGTCACCACAATCCCGGTCGATCATCGCCTTTTGAACATCCAGGGCATCGACGCAAAAAGCATCCCCATCAATAAACCACCCCCATGCGCATAATTGGCAATCTGCGTCCCCCCCGTAACACAAATCACAAACCAGACCAAAAATAGAAATATGGTGTTTTGCTCGATCCCCAGGCCTTCTTCAGGAGCCAAAACTCCTTTGATCCACAGATATCCAAACAGCCCATACCCCACTCCCGACATGCCTCCAAAATACGGGCCCTGAAAATAAAACTGTAACCAGTTTGAGACGACCCCGATCGCCAACACTCTGATCAGTAAAAACAGCGAACCCTTCCGACGCTCTAAAAAGCTTCCAAATAAAAACGTCCAATACATATTCATCACCAGATGCAATGGACTCCAATGAAGAAAAATCGGCGTAATCAACCGCCAGACTTCTCCTCGCTCAACTTCAGGAAGCCGACCTGAAATTGCTATTCCTTTTAGCTGTCCCTCTCTATCCTTGATTTCCTCAAGTTGGAGAGAATTGGTGATCAGGATATGTTCGAACAAGCCCTCACGACGTTCTCCAAAATGTGTCAGGAAGGTGACAGCCACGCTGACAACGATCAAAATGATTGTCACCGGGAAATCTTGCTGTTCGGCGTTTTGCCACGGCAGACGCTGTGCCTTTTGAACGCGGGACGACTTTTTTCCACGCTCTTTGATCGCGCGCAGTCCCTTTTCCAGTTTCTCTGCGCCTTGATATTTCTCATCATCAGGCGACTGAAGAAATTCCTCCCACTTCGATTGAGCCTCAGGGAGGTCATCCTCTTGGATGATCCAGATTTGAACCTCAGACTCTCCACCTCCTACATCAAGTTTTGAGGAGATTCCCTGGAGATCCAGAAAGTTAATGAATCGCTGAGCCTGTGTACGATCGTGATGAGTTCCGAGAAGTCGCATGAAGCCCAGAGATCCTTATCATGTTTCAGTGCAAAATGACTTTTGAGGTGGCATTCCAATCAGATGACGCGTTAATAAATTGTCGCGCTGTGCCCTCACGTGTGAAAAACAACTCACCCTGTTCCCCCCCCACCAAAACTACGCAAGTGAGGTTTCAACTTCGACCCACAGCGCAACTTCAACGGCAGAATTCAATGGCAACTCATTGACGCCGACGGCAAAACGGGCATGTCTCCCGGCATCGCCCAGTAAATCGACTAACAAATGGGAGGCCCCATTGAGCACAAATGGTTGCTCACTAAAACCATCCGCTGATTGCACGAAGCCTTCCACGCGGATCACCCGTTTGATGGCATCCAGATTTCCAATCAGCCCCTTGATCTGCGCCAACGCATTCAAGACGCAAATTCGGGCAGCCTGTTGACCGTCCTCCTTTGAGACTTCCGTCCCCACCTTGCCCCGAAACGCAATCTCTTTTCCGACAAACGGCAATTGTCCACTCGTAATCACCAGCGCACCCGTTTGAATAGCGGGAATGTATGCCCCGATGGCCTGGGCAGGTTGAGGGAGCACCTCTCCCATCGCTGTGAGCTTATCTTCAATTGTCGAACTCATATGTTCTCACACCCTAAAAATGATCTAATTGGATTCGAATCCAGAAGACAAGATTGTCTCATGACCAGATTGCGTTGTTGACTTTCGTGATTACAGCGGTCGATTTCCACAATGAACTTCAAATTCCCAGGGGGACCACAGATTCCATAGCAGGAAGAATCACTCCCGCCCGAATGAACGCACCCTCAGAATGTAAAAACCGATACGAAGTCAATTGTAAACAGACTGACAGTCAGTCTATGACTTTCCTGCGGTCTTGGCGAGTGCCAGTTCATATTGGTGTTTCATTTTCTCAAGCCCTGTATCGATCACTTCACGAGCAGGCTGTTGCCAATAGGCGCGATTGAACAATTCCAGCGACAACGCCCCATTGAATCCATTCGCCAACATGACAGCGAGCACCTCGGGAACATCCGCACTGCCATCTCCGGGATAAACTCGATCAGCGTCCGTCAAATTCTTTGCCAAGGGAAAATCTGGATAGTCGTTCAAGTGAAAGACGGGCATCGCCGAGCCAGCGATTAACGCCAGGCTTGAAAGTTTTGAACCTCCTCGATGGAGATGATAAAGATCAAGCAATAATTGAGCATCCTGTCCGGCAGCAGCGGCAACATACAACGTTTGCTCCAATCGACTCAAATTCGGAGAATGCCCCCAGACTTCTAACATGGGAG
>JBGSVC010000049.1:0-6266 GCA_041753175.1 Planctomycetaceae bacterium | reverse complement strand
ATGGATCATTCGTATTCTTTGGACAGGCCATTGGGAGCGCAAATTCAAACAATGACCCGTCAGGATAATTCTGTTTCGCAGTCAAGTGACCGCCATGTGACTGTAAAATGGTCCGGCAGATTCCTAAACCAAGTCCCATTCCGTTGGATTTCGTTGTATAAAAATTGTCAAACAGACGTTCGTAGTTACCATCCGCAACGCCACTGCCCGTATCAGCAACTTCCACCAGCAGCGTTTGGAGTTCCGGCTGGCTGCGAGTCGTCAGTATCAGACGACGATGACGACGCTCACTCTCTTTCATCGCATCAAAGGCGTTGTAAATCAGATTGATGAGCACTTGCTCGATCTGTATCGGATCAGCGTACACGTAATGGGCTTCAGGCTGCAGTTGCATACTGACCTGCACGGAATTCCGATTGGCATCGTGTTCTGTCAGTTGACAGGCCGAGCGTATCAGTTTGCAGACATCGACCAATTCTCGTTTCGGTTCTGATTTGCGGACGAGATTTCTTAAGGATTTCAGTATCTGCGCCGCTCGTTCTGATTGAACCGCGATCTCAGACAATGCCACCCGTAATGCCTCGTCGCGGTCGGGTTTGTCAGATAATTCCGTCAACTGTCGGGCATAGTCAGATGTCAGACAAATGGCCGATAACGGTTGATTGAGTTCATGTGCTAAGCCGATAGAAAGTTCACCCACCGTCTTTATTCGACTAGCGTGTGCCAGTTCGTCGACTTTCCGACGGACGTTCTCTTCCAGAATCTTGCGTTTGCGGATATCTCGGATGTAGCCCGTAAAACGATAGTGTCCATCTTTATTACGGACTGCCCCAAAAGAGATTTCAACAGGAATCTTTTCTCCCGACTTATGAAACACATAAGCCTCGGTTCCCGACCAGTTGATCGACCTCTGATGTGTCTGTTGAAAACGATCAAAAGCTGTTTGATGACCCCGCTGAAATTCGAGCGGAATGATGGCCAGTAATGGTTGCCCCACCAGATACGACGCCTCGACTCCCAGCAGCGCTTCCGTACTCGGGTTGGCATAGATGATCTGGCCAGCCGAATCCACAGACACAATCGCATCGCTCGCCGTATCAGCCAGCAGACGGTATAAGTCTGCAGACTCAGCCAACTGCTCATTGTGTTCAAGCAGTGCGCGCACACGCTGACGCAACTCAACAAGACATTCAGCCTCAGAGTGCTCGCTTTGTGGTTGGGCAGCTATTGATGAGATTACAGTGTCATCCATCGAAATTCCGATTCTTTCAGCCTCGACTTCGCTCCATGCAATCTCCCGAAATCAGACTCGATACCCTGCTTCTTAAAACAAGAAACAATCAGACCGAGCATAATTTCAGGATCATGCCAACTCTTCAGCGATAGTAGAAACCGAAAACAACGTGGTTGACCGGGGAGACGAAGCGAGCACTCTTCGCCTCTCCATTCACGCCGCCTGAGCGGCTGTGATCATCGTTGATGACAATATTGTATACACTTCGGTCCACGCTTGCTTGGTCTGGGAAGTAAAATCTGGACCTAATCCTTGTTCTAAAGTCCACAGCAGTGCCGCCCCGACCGTCGCATAATGCTCCGGCTTGACATGATAAGCATTATGTCGAACCCCCAGCGCCTGGACATCTGATACAATATCTTCCAGATGATCCAGCCCCTGGACACAATAGGCCAGCGTTTGCATCAACTTGATTTTCTGTTCTTTCATGTCTTCGGGAAAAATCTCTCGCAAGGAGGGATCCAGTTCGAAAAGTCTTCCATAAAACAAATCTGCCGCCGTTGCAGAAATGGGCGCCACTTTCTTCCACGATTGCTTCACGAGCGCTACTTGTTCCTCGGTCATTCTTGTGTTCCTTTTCTAGTTTAAATTCAGATCACTAACATTCAGTTCATACATTTCCAAATACACACACAACAATTCCCATCATCACGATGTGAAATGTTCAAATCTCTCTCAGCCTGTTAAATTTCCGGGAGGGCGAATCTCCGCAGGAGCAACGCTGATAAAACACTTCTGTTTTTGACATCAACCATGAAGGAAATTAATTCGGCTTGAGCAGACTGCTAAGGACTGCCAGTCTCTCATGCAAGAGATTGTGTTCTCTGGCAGCACACTTCAATTGACGAGATATCGCATGACTTATTGTCAGGGCATTGGCACCCGTACAATAACCCCTCCCATCACATCGTCTTTCTTAAACTCAGGATAGTCATCGCCTCGGTTTTCATGATTGTTGTGACAGTCCCAGCAAGCTTCAGCCACAGCTTTGTCTGCATAAACCGCCATGAAATATTTCTTTCCTTCGATCTCTTCTTCGCCATAGAAGTTTTCGCCTTTGTGCTCAGCCACATAGTCGAGCCCTTTAACTTCCATCTCAGATGCTGCTTTGTTCTGAGGATTGAGTGGCCATTTCGATTTCAACCCATAGTTGAATCCCGCCTCGGCGTTCTTGTTGACAATCTCCGCCCCCATCCGAAACATCTGCGCAGGAAGTGGGATTTTATGCTCTTCGCTCTCCCAATATTCACTCGGCGAAACGGGGGCACTCTGCTTTTTCAAATTCGTCACGACGTGTGTCGCATAGACCGTCCGGTCCGCCATCATCACGGCATGCACGGCATCTGCAAATGATTTCGGCGAAATGCCAGTCGGCGCAGAGGCGGCGGAAGCCATCGTTTCTGCCGCTGGTTCCGTCTTCGCACACCCGACATACATTCCCAAAATTATCCCGCAGACGATTGTCGCCCACAGTTGTTTCCTGACAGCATTCAGTTTCATCTTTTCAACTTTCTCATCGTAAGACTCATCCTGCCTCCAGCGCGAAGGCAGCATGCTCATGGTGATTTTGTAGTCGGTTGCCCCACTCGTCGCGCTCGAGCATCGAGTTTTGATTTCAGGCGAGCAACCGCCATATCGATCGATTCAATATGTGACTGTGGCTTTTTTGAAAAACAGTCTTTGATCGCATCCACACTCGCCAGTGAATCCAGCGTTAAGCCCAGTCCATGGCAGTTAAAACACACGCTCCGAATCATCTTCTCATTCGGCTCCAGATTTCCATTCTGGTTGTGCTCAACTTCCACTACTCCCTCGTCATTCTTGAACCGGGGCATATGGCACGTTGCACATGAGACTCCTTCTCCAAACCCGCGTTGACCCGCAAGTTCTTCTTTCCAGGCGTCATAATGAGAAGACGAAAGATAAGCCAACGAGTGCTCATCGTTGTGACAGTTCAAACAGGCATCGACGGCTGCTTGTTTGGTGTCAAACCGATGCCCCTGATGACAACTCACACAACTCAACTCTGCGTGCAACGCATGTGATTTCATGGGCAAACGTGCCATCTTTGGCGACATCGCGCTCAGGCCACTCGCCAGACGCATCCCATGTTTACCCATCCCAAAAGAAGTCACTTCAGAGGCATGACATTTCTCACAGGCCTTCATCGACCACTGATCACTCCAGTCAAAAACAGCAGGTTCACCTTTGCTTTTACCGTCGGTCTCCACGAGATGACAGTCTTGACAGTTGACCCCAGCGGCAGCGTGCGCTGTCTCTGACCAGTCTTTGATTACGCCCGTTTCTCTTTCGCTTCCCGGTGGACCATTCTGCTGTTCTGCCTCTAGTCTTTCGCCGGTATTGATAGCCGAATCACGCGTCAGAACACTCATCGTCTCACGGAAATCAGGCTCGTCTCGATGATCGTATAAAAACTTCTCATAGAGCGCTGTGTTGTCGTGGTAGTTGTGGCAGCCTGCGGTCGCGCAACTGGAAAAACTCATTCCTTCGTGGCTAGGCCGATCATTTCCGATATCTTCATGACAGTAGACACAATAATCCAATGGCACGCTGACACCCATCGGATGAGTTCGCTCAGGTTCATGCTCTGCATGACAGGTCACACACGTTTGGGCATCGATTTTTTTAAGCAGCCCTTTTTTTGTCGGGTCATCAAACTTCGATTTGGGATGCGTATCCCGTGACGCATCAAGTTCTTTCTGATGGCAATCTTCACAGGCATCCTTCTTCATTCCCATCCAGGCGTCATGACAAGCTGAACACTTCAGTTCAATTTGGTAGTGACCATGCGTCGTCTCACCCGGCAAAAAAATCAGCTGCCAGGAGGACGACGTTGCTTCGCCGGGCAAGGCCCACGAAAGTGCCGCCGACAACCCCACGCTCAGTCCGATCCAGATGATGAGTGAACGCTTCAATAACACGTCAGTTCCGTTCCCCGTTCTGTTAACAATCAACTGGAAAAAAAATAGACACTGATAACATGAAAAACTACCAACACCGGCAGCGGCCAAAACAACATCACATGCAATCCAAATCCATAGCGTCGATACTTCTTGATGGCCGCCGTTTGCAACTGAAGATCCTGTTCCAAAGATGTCGCAATCCCCAACAAACTCCCTGACAGGCTCGCCCCAAGAAACACCACCATCAATGAAAAGTTAAATGCACTCCCCACATGCATCCCGGTATGCAGCATCACAATCAAGAGAGCCGCAATTCCCAGAACTGCATGCATCAACCTCCAGGCTCCATAGCCCCCTATATTGATTGCCGACCATCGCTTTCGCAGGCTGAACGTCAACCCGATGACGACGAACCCCAGCGCAGTATATCCTGTCAGTTGCTGATAGAAACTCTCTCGCCAGATCGCCTCCCAGGCAAAACGCGAACTCAACACAGAGTCTGCAGGTTTTATCGATCCGACCAGACTCCAGATCACTAACACTGCCACCGTCAGCAGCGATACCGTCAACAATCCTCGCGATTTCTGAATAACTTCGGTCGATGTCTCGCCCAGCAATGAAATGAGTAACGGTCGACACGATCCGCAGACCGTCCCGGCTTTCGTGACTGCACACAATTGCTCAAGCGTCGAGATTCCTTCGTGTTCAGCATCCGTCAATCGTTCTTTGGTGACATGCATGCAGTTGCATACAATCGCCGATCCAGGCCACTGGGAAATATGTGTCGCGACCTGAGATCGCCACACGTGCCCGGTTCGTTCAAATCGCTTGCGCTGCCATCCCCAAATGCGCTCTTCTTTCAAAACTGCCTGATGAAGTCGCGACACCTCAGGCGACTCACCAACGAGCATGGCACCCACGATGCGACCCCGTTCCAGAATCAGCTTTCGATAACGCCCCTGAGAGTTCATCGCCAACTGTTCAAAATCCGGTCCCGATTCCAGATAGCGGCCAAACGTGCAGACATCAACACCCATCAGCTTCAATCGCGTTGAGACATCACTCCCCTCATAATTCCCAGAGCCATGGGTCAGAATTTTTGCCAGCGCATCTGCCATCTGATGGCCAGGAGCAACCAACCCATAGTGAATTCCGCGATGCACGACACACTCGCCGATCCCATAAATACGCGGATCGCTGGTTTCTAACTTGTCATTGACAACGATCCCCCCCCGAGGCGATACCTCCAGTTCGCAACCGCTGGCTAATTCATCCCGCGGACGGATCCCCGCAGCGACTACAAGCATGTCGCAATTCAATGAACTTCGTCGATCAAAACTGACTTCAAGTCCACGTTCAGATTTCGTGATCTGCCCTGTTCTGTGCAATAAATGAAACTGTAATCCCAGCTTTTCAAGCTTCTCCTGCAGGATTTCTGCAGCCGAGTTATCAAGCTGCTTGGGCATGATCGTCGCTGCCATCTCAACGACATGAGTTTCCAGACCAAGTTGCAACAAAGCATGAGCGGCTTCAAGACCCAACAAGCCACTTCCTAAAACGACCGCTGTTTTTGATTTTCTGGCAGAGTCAACAATCTGTTCAACATCTCTGAGCGTTCGATAGACATACACTCCCGACTGCTTGATTCCTTCAATCGGCGGTACAACAGGTCGAGATCCAGTCGCCAGTACCAGGCGATGATAATGGACCTTCAGACCCGACAACGAATGCACGACCTGTGCTTTGCGGTCAATCCCGATCACAGGATCTCCCGTATGCAACGTGATCCCGTTCTCCGCATACCACTCCCTGCTCGCCAGATCCAAAGATCCCGCAGATGAGTTGTGAAATCTCTGCGTCAGGCGAATACGATCATAAGCAGGCGTCGACTCCTCTCCAAACACCGTGATCTCCCAGTGTCGTGAGGAATCCAGACGCACCATCTTTTCCAGAAAGCCAAAGCCGACAGGACCATTCCCGACAACCACCAGCGACTCACGCCTTTCCGGCTCGCGAGGCTCTGTCGTCTTTTTTCGTGTCGTTAAATA
>JBGSVC010000048.1:0-9682 GCA_041753175.1 Planctomycetaceae bacterium | reverse complement strand
TAAAAAGTTCACAGACCAGGACTCGATGATTTTCGTCAGGAATATTTGCAACTGGTTCAAATAAAGGAGCCAGCGAGGTAGTGACTTGTGAATAACGCTTGAGGAGATATTCGCTGATCCCGATTTCAGATCCATGAATCTCCCGGTAAAGTTTGATCACTTCTTCGGCAAGTGTCTGAGGATCTTTGCTTGAGATTGTCCTCATGCCCCTGACAATCGTTTCCATTCCCGGCAACACTGCCAATGCCGCAAACTCATCGAGGGCTTCTGAGAGTTGTTCTTTGGAAAGTGCATACTCAGCCAAGGCCAGACGTGAGGTCGGGTCGTATGGATTTTCTTTCAGATAGTCATTGAGAAGGACGACCCCCTCGGATTGAATCTGCGGATCATGAGTGGTGATAGAAGCAACACCGCGTGTGACTTTGAAAATTCGGTCGAGTTTTTCTGACTCTCCTTCTGGAATTTCTTGACGTGCCATCAAAATCAGATCATCAAGTTGCTTACGTTCGAACTGTCCGGTCGCCAACGCCATCGCGGCTTGCTGATAAAACTTGCCGAGGAGTTCCACACTCCACTGGCGTTCTATGGTGACGGCTTCGGTAATGAGAGCCGACACTTCCTGTTGACTGGCAGTAATGGCAGGAAGCCTCTGTATGACGTCTTCGATCGCGAACAGATTCATCGGATTTGTAGGCTGCTCTCGCATGAGGGACAGCAAATCGCCGATAGGCTGACTGGATTTGAGAACCGTTTCATAGCGACTGGCGTCTGAGTAGGGATCAGGAGGAGTATTGGCAGGGATCGATTGCTTTTTGGTCTGCGACATCATTGATGGCACGAGCATTTCGCCGGCGATATCAATAACACCTAAAATAGATTGCTGATGGAGAGTCCCTTCAAAAACATAACGAACATCGTCTTCGAGGAGTGTCATCGCGATCGTTTTCTCGGTGATGACATACTTCTCAAGTTGCCATCGGGAAGTTTCCTCAGCCGGTTTCCATCCTGCTGTCCAACCTTTGTCATTGGCTGATTTGATCTGAACCAATCCTAACGGAGCAGCTCCCTGACTTTCGCAAGCTGAAAGTTGCCAAACTCCTTCCAGGTTTTCAAGCGGGGCTTGGGTGTCAATCGGAGATGTCGATTGCGGGCATCCACTTAATAGTAGCAACGTCACAACGACACAAAGATGAGAGTAGGAATAATTCATGGGACCTGTCACAGGATAGAGATCGGAGAGTTAACTGCTGGCACTGCGATAATTCGATAATGACCATTGAAAAATTTTACGAGAAGCCAAGAACGCGATCACCGTACAAATAATCATCACCAAAGGAATCCAACCCGGTTCAAGAGTCTTGGACAGGATGATGCGAGAAGGAACCGTCATCACCAGAAGAATGGGAACAAAGTAGGAAAATGCAAAACGAAGGATTTCAGCAGCAGGGGACCCGCTGTAAATATCAGAAGGATAGCGTGCAAAGATCGTCACGTAGAACCAAAAATCGTAGAGTCCGGTATTACGTCCGAACCAGACACTTGTGCTCGCCAGGGCAATCATCATGCTGTAGAAGAAGATTGTCGCTACGGCGATGAGCAGTAAGTAAATCAGGATACTCAAGGAGGAAAGTTGAGAATCGATATGACTGAGGGAATACCCTAATAGTCCCAACGCGATGACACCCTGAAAGAGCATGGGAAGATTCACCCGCTCAAAAGAAACCAGGAATTGTGTATCGATCGGTTTGACCAGCGCAAAATCGAGTGTCCCCTTGCGAATGTGTTCGCTTAACAACGCACAATTGGGCATAAAGAACGTCTCGACTAAAGAGTTGACGATCATCGTTGTCGCCATAAATCCGAAGTATTCTTCGCGTGACCAATCAGAGATTGCCCGGACGTTACCGTAGATGATTTCGTAAAGTAAATACTGTGAAATAAACCAGAAGATCCGGGTGACTACAGTGACGATGAAATTGCCTTTAAACGACATTTCACGCAAAAAAGAATTCCGGAGAAAGGTGCTCCAGACACGAAAATAATCGGGTTGATCGGGTGTCATAAACGTCTTACTGCAAAAGCCAGGGATTCATTGCTGTAACGCGTGCCCGATTAGAGAGAGTGTGGCAGAAGATCAAGACCTTTGTCGTTTTTGATCACTCGACCGAGCAATAATGGGGATTCGCCTGATTTTTTTAAGTGATCGATGATCTGATCTGCCGACGACTCGCGAACGGTCATTGCCAAACCGATCCCCATATTGAAGACGTTCCACATTTCCTCTTCGTCGACGTTGCCGAGTCTTTGCAACCATTGGAAAACTTCTGGAACCTGCCAAGCTTTCTTGCTGATTTGGAGTCGACACCCCTCCGGGAGAATGCGAGGGAGATTTTCAATCAACCCTCCTCCAGTGATGTGAGCAATCCCAGAGACAGACCATCGTCGTTCCTGATCAGAAAAGAGATCTGCCAACGGGCGGGCGTAAATCCGGGTAGGCTCTAAAAGAACGTCACCAACGGTTGAGTTAAGAGCCTCGACCCAATCAGACACAGAAAGTCCAGCATGTGAAAAGACGATTTTTCTGACCAGACTGTAACCATTGGAATGAATGCCACTGCTGGGCAGCCCAATTACGACATCACCTGGTTGGATTCTTGAGCCATCGATGATCTGATCCCGTTCGACAACTCCGACACAAAAACCTGCGAGGTCAAATTCACTTTCAGGGTAGACATCGGGCATGATGGCGGTCTCACCTCCAATGAGCGCGGCTCCCGATTCGACACACCCATCACTGACACCTTCTACCAACGAGGCGATCAGGTCAGGATTGTCTTTTCCGAGAGCAAGGTAATCGAGAAAAAAGAGGGGTTCAGCTCCTAAGCAGAGACAGTCGTTAACACACATGGCGACCAGATCAATTCCGATGGTGTTATAGCGTTGACACAGATGAGCCAGTTTCAGCTTGGTGCCGACGCCATCTGTTCCCGAAACGAGAACGGGATCCTGGTATTTCTTGCCGTCACCAAACAGACGAAACAACCCTGCAAACCCTCCCGTGAGTTGCTGGACGCGGGGCGTGAACGTTTTTTGTGCCAGCCGGGGAAGCCGCTGCATGGCTTGCTGATAAAGTTCCAGATCGACGCCTGAAGATTTGTAAGTCAAAGGTTCTGTCATGTCGTGGTTATTTCGCTTTGTACTTGGGGTTGAGGCGAGGCATTTGAGCACCCGTCTGGTTTTGCCAGGTGCGGAGTTTTTTGATCAATTGCGCAGTCAATTCAGGTTTACTGGCTGAGAGATCAACACTTTCGGAAGGGTCGTCATGGAGATTGTAGAGTTCGACGACGTCATCATCATAAAACTCGATAAGCTTCCAATCTCCATCGAGAATTGATGCGCCTGGTTCCCAGGAACTGCCATGATAATGCGGATAATGCCAGCAAAGAGTGCGTCCGACAGTTCGAGGTTTTCCCGACAGTAAATCGACAAAGCTCATACCATCGACATGTTGTGCAGGCATCGCAGGAACGCCACAAAGTTCCAGGAGA
Source organism: Planctomycetaceae bacterium (assembly GCA_041753175.1). Lineage (GTDB taxonomy): Bacteria > Planctomycetota > Planctomycetia > Planctomycetales > Planctomycetaceae > SXPC01. The sequence goes on along the minus strand of JBGSVC010000048.1, from coordinate 6,134 downwards.
GTTGGATAGAAATCAGTACTCAATACGGGTGTCTGACAGGTAGAACCTGGTTTTGTCAGTCCAGGGACACGAACGAGCAAAGGCTCTCGAACTCCACCTTCATAGAGCCAGCCTTTACCAGACCTTAGCGGAGCGTTCGACGTGGGGCCACCGGTACGAATCGTACACAGGCCTCCGTTATCTGAGAAGAAAATGACGATCGTGTTGTCGTCCAGTTTCAGATCAGTAAGTGTCCTGAGAATGCGTCCAACGCTGATGTCGACAACTTTGATCGTACTGGCATAATCGGGGCGATTTTGGACGACGCGACTATTGACGGTATGTTCTTGTTTGGTCTCGATGATGTCTGCAGGGAGAGCAGCAGCTTTGGCTTTGAAATGGTCAATACTTTCAGGATGCTCAACAATCGGAGTATGTGGATCATGAAAAGCAAGGTAGAGAAAAAAAGGTTTGTCCTTGTCATGTGAATTGAGAAAGTCGATGGAAAAGTCAGTCACCATCCGCGACGAATGGACTCGGTAATCTTTATTTTTCTTCGCCTCTTTATCAAACATGTGGACAGTTTGAAAGCCCTGTGTCCCAGGAGGAGTCGTTTCATCACCCAGATGCCATTTTCCTGTAAAGAAAGTTTCGTAACCATGGGATTGCAACGCTTCAGCGATCGTAACTTCACTCAATGGCAGTTCATTGAAATCCTGATTGGAAAGCAGCCTTTCAGAATCAGGAGTTAATCCGGGTAAATAATCAGTAATTCCAACCCGCGGAGGAACCTTACCTGTCATAATACTGGCTCGCGTCGGTGAACAGACCGGGCATGCGGCATAAGCTCGAGTGAATTTCATGGCTGTCTGAGCAAAAGCATCGAGTTCAGGAGTCTCATAAAAAGAGCTTCCATAGCAACCCAGGTCTGTGTAACCCAGATCGTCGGCAAGAATAAAGACGACATTAGGGGGGGTGGCCTGAACATTTTTAGCGCTCGCCAAGAATGTGAGAATGAGGACGAGGACAGCCATTAAGTTTCGACGCGAGGTCATTTCGTTAACCTTTCAGATCATATTCTTTAATCTTGCGATACAGCGTGCGTTCGCCGATTCCAAGCATTTGAGCCGCCTCTTCGCGTTTTCCTTCCGAAAGTTCCAATGCCTTGCGAATATAAAATTTCTCAACATCCCGCAGCGACTTGCCCACGAGCACATCATGACCTAACCCGGCGGCTGTCGCAAGTTGTTCTTCAGCTTCGGATGGCAGGGGCGAAATTTCATCTGGCAAATCGTCCACATCGAGAATGCCGTCATTGTCTAACAGCAGCATGCGCTCAATGACGTTGCGCAATTCTCGAATGTTTCCTGGCCAATCATATTGTCGCAACGCCAGTCGAGCCGATCGTGAGATGCCCACAACTTCCTTACCGTGAAGCAAAGTGAAGTCTTTGAGGAAGTGGTCGATCAACAGCGTGATGTCATCGCGACGTTCACGCAATGGAGTGAGGAAAATATCGACGACTTTAATACGATAATAGAGATCCTTGCGAAACTTACCCTCTTCAACCATCTGTGCTAACGGTGCATTTGTCGCGGCAACGAGACGAACATTGATCGACTTTTCTTCATTCTGGCCAACACGCGTGATTTTTCGATCTTCCAGCACACGCAGCAATTTGATTTGGGTATCCATGGGCATCTCGCCTACTTCGTCCAAAAAGAGCGTTCCTCCGTTGGCATACTCAAACTTCCCAATCCTCTTGGTAATTGCTCCCGTAAAAGCCCCGGCTTCATGCCCAAACAATTCACTTTCAAGGATGCTGTCGGGCAGGGCAGAGATATTCAACGGGACAAAGGGCTTGCTTTTGCGGGGACTATTTTGATGGATGGCTCTGGCAACGAGTTCTTTCCCCGTTCCGTTTTCCCCTTGAATTAAAACGGTTGCATCCGTGGGTGCCACGTTTTTGAGTTTCTCGATCAGGATTCGCATCGAGGAACTTGTTCCAACGACCCCTTCAAATCCGAATTTTTCATCCAGACGGCGATTTAATTCCGCATTGCGCTTAATCAATCGCACACGGCTGGAGGCTTTTTCAACCGACTGTCGCAATTCGTTAATGTCCAGAGGTTTGGTCAGATAGGTATAGGCCCCCCCCTGCATGGCTGCAACGGCAGAATTAATGGTGCCGTGACCTGTCAGAATGATGACTTCAGCTTCAGGGAGTTCTTTTTTGGTCTTTTCCAGAATTTGCAGTCCGTCAACTTCTCCCATTCGCAAGTCTGTTACGACAATGTCAAACTGCTCACTCTCGATGAGTTCCAGTCCGCGTTGGCCCGTCTTGGCCACTGTGCAATCACAATTCCCACGACGCAAGCTATCCGCGACTGCCTGTCCATGAGCTTCATCGTCATCGACAACGAGCACTCGGATGGCGATGCGATTAAGTTCGGAAGCAGTATGATTTGAATCGGTCATGGAGTTACTAGCACACAATCAGATGTCAATTTGCAAAAAGCCGACTGCCAAAACCTGCAATCTGGGGAAAGATTGATTATAGTCAGAATGGCAGTTTTCGGTAGTAAGCGTTGCTAGGTCGTTGTTCAAATGACCAAGAAATCACATCCTGAGTCTGGTGTTCACTCTATTCGTGGACTCTTGAGACGTTTTATTTGGAAAAGGTCACTGCGAAATGTCAGTAATTCCGACACGCCGATTAGGAAAATCTTCGCTGGAACTGACACAAGTCGGATTTGGAACATGGGGAATCAGTGGAGGCCGATGGCGTTTTGGCTGGGGAGAACAAGATCCGCAAGACGCAGTCGATGCCATTTTGAAGGCGGTGGAATTGGGGATCAACTGGATTGATACCGCTCCCGTCTATGGAGATGGAATTTCTGAGGAGCATGTTGGAGCCGCACTTCAGAAAATTCCAGCAGATCTCAAACCATTGATTGCTACGAAATGCGGTCGCGTCTTTGGCAGTGATGGAACTGTTTCAGCAGTGTTAAAACGTGAGAGTATTATTCAGGAGTGCGAGAAAAGTTTGAAGCGACTGGGGGTGGACGTGATTGATTTGTATCAGATTCACTGGCCCGATCCCGAACAGGACATTGAAGAAGGCTGGAGGGCCGTCAATGATCTCAAGCGAGCTGGCAAAGTTCGGGAAATTGGTGTTTCTAATTTTAATGTCACTCAAATGAAACGCATTCTTCCAGAGGGAGAGATTGCATCCTTACAGCCACCCTATAGTTTGATGGCTCGACAAATTGAACAAGAGATTCTTCCATTTTGCAGTGAGCAGCAGATTGGTATCGTCGGTTATAGCCCATTGGCTAAGGGATTATTAACGGGGAAGATGACTCCCGAATATGTTGCCAGGATCCCTCAGGACGATCATCGCTCGCGCGATCCGAAATTTCATGAACCGCAGTTGAGCAGACATTTGAAATTCATCAAAGGGCTGACCACACTCGCCGAAAACTACCAGAAAACACTGGCTGAACTGGCGATTGCCTGGACACTTCGTCGACCAGAAGTGACGGCTGCGATTGTGGGGGCTCGCAACCCGTCGCAGGTTCAAGCCAATATCGGCGGCGCCTTGTGGCGACTCGAAGAGGAGTTGATTGAGAAAATTGAAACATTGCAGACACAGTGGCAGTCTGAAATTGCAGAAGTAACCTAACCTCGCCTGGTCATCTCTATGATCTTGCTCGACCTGAGAAATCTGACAAGGTCGGAAATCAACCCAGATCAGAAAACAACCGAGGTCCGCATCAGTCAGACATGTCTGGATCAGTCAACCATGTCTGGTGATTATTCGCCTGCGAGCCATTCTTGGAGAGACTTAACACGCGGAGTGGCATCCTCACAATAGGATTCGATGGCTTTAATAACAGCCAAACACCCTGGCAGTGTGGTCACGCAAGGGATTCCGTGTGAAACAGCGGCAGCGCGGATTTTACCTTCATCAAACTGACGCCCTTTTTTGCTCGGTGTGTTCAGGACATACTGAATATCGTCGTTGGCCATGTAGTCGAGGATATTGGGACGTCCTTCTTGCACCTTTCGAACCACTTCGACTGGAATCCCTGCTTCGTGGAAGACAGCCGCCGTTCCCGCGGTAGAGATGATTTTGAATCCGAGTTCTGTCAGTTTACGAACTGGTTCGATCATGACCTCTTTCATATTGCCAGTCATCGAGACAAAGATTTTTCCTTCAAATGGAATCGGCGAACCGGCAGCGATCTGACTTTTCGCGTACGCTTTAGAAAATTCTTTGTCAATCCCCATGACTTCGCCTGTCGAAAGCATTTCCGGGCCGAGCACGATGTCTACGCCATGAAAACGCGAGAAAGGAAAGACGGCTTCTTTGACAGAGGTGTATTTGGGCCAGACTTCCTGAGTGATGCCTTGCTGCTTCAATGAAACTCCCACCATGATTTTCGCCGCGGCTTGTGCGAGATTGACTCCGGTGGCTTTGGAAACAAAGGGAACTGTGCGGCTGGCACGAGGATTGACTTCGAGGAGATAAATCATTGCCTGGCCCTCGTGCTGCTTGACGGCAAACTGGATATTCATCAAGCCACGGACATTCAGACCGTTTGCCAGCTTATAAGCTGCTTGTTTAATCTCGTCGATGGTTTCCTGAGTCAAGGAATGGGGAGGAATCGAACAGGCGGAGTCTCCCGAGTGAACCCCGGCTTCCTCGATGTGTTCCATCACTCCGCCGACAAGAGTTGTTTCTCCGTCAGAAATGCAATCGACATCGACTTCAATAGCATCCTGCAAAAACTTATCGATCAAAACAGGATGTTCGGGAGAAACTTCGACTGCCTGTTGCATGTATTTGAGCAATGTTTCCTGATCGTAGCAAATCTGCATGGCTCGTCCGCCTAAAACGAAGCTCGGACGAACAAGGACCGGAAACCCGATACGTTCTGCAATGGAAAGCGCAGATTCGTTATCGTTGACGATGCCGTTGGGGGGCTGCTTCAAATTGAGTTTATCGAGCAGATGTTTGAAGAGATTACGATCTTCGGCGATATCGATACTTTCAACCGACGTTCCGATAATCTTGACGCCGGCAGCTTCAAGACCTTTGGCCAGATTGAGCGGAGTTTGTCCGCCGAACTGCACGATGACACCATCAGGTTTGACACGATCGCAAATATTGAGGACGTTTTCCAAAGTCAACGGTTCGAAGAACAGGATATCCGAGGTGTCGTAGTCGGTCGAAACAGTTTCTGGGTTCGAATTGACCATGATCGATTCTATGCCCAGATCAGCGAGCGCAAAAGCCGCCTGGCAACAGCAATAGTCGAACTCAATCCCTTGACCAATGCGATTCGGGCCACCTCCGAGAATCATGATGCGTCTGGGCATCTCGGGATTTCGGGGGGGTGTTTCGTCTTCCTGCTCATAAGTGGAATAAAAATAGGGTGTTTTGGCTTCGAATTCTGCAGCACAGGTATCCACCTGTTTGAATGTCGCCACGATTCCGTGTGAAATGCGATGATGACGGACTTCCATTTGTGTGGTGTTAAAGATGCCGGCAAGTTGTTGATCCGAAAAGCCCTGTTGCTTTGCTTGTCTGAGTTGGGCGACCGGCAAATCAGTCAGTTTGCCGACCGATTGCAAAGACTGTTCTGTCTCCACGAGTTCACGAATATGGTTGAGAAACCAGGGATCGATATTGGAAAGAGAGTAGATGTCCTGGACTGATAAACCGGCGAGCAATGCATAACGCAGGTACCACATGCGTTCGCAATTGGGGATGGACAGTTTACTGCGTATTTCGTCGAGGGAAGGTTGTTCATCCGTCGCCCAGAGGTCTTTGCGACCTCCACTCAAACCGACATGACCAGTTTCCAGGCCACGAAGCGCTTTTTGCAAAGACTCTTTGAATGTGCGGCCAATTGCCATCGTTTCGCCAACAGATTTCATTTGAACTGTCAGCGTGGGATCCGCATCGGGGAACTTTTCAAAGGTCCAGCGGGGAACCTTGGTAACCACATAATCAATTGTTGGTTCAAAGCAGGCCAGTGTTTCGCGGGTGATGTCGTTGGGGATTTCATCCAGCCGATACCCCACCGCGAGCTTGGCGGCGATTTTGGCGATGGGAAAGCCGGTCGCTTTCGAGGCCAATGCGCTGG
>JBGSVC010000047.1:0-1785 GCA_041753175.1 Planctomycetaceae bacterium | reverse complement strand
AAGCGTGACGTCAAACGCTTTGAGGAATGCTGCGAAGAACTCGAACACCTCGGTGTTGAACTTCACAACGCTGCCGATGGTATTGCTCGTTTTCCTGCTAATCCGGATAGTTTCAATAAACGTCTGGAAACCAGTTACTATTGCTGGAAACTCGGAGACCGACACGTTGGTGCCTGTGATGAGCAACTCGATACGCCCACGATTCTTCAAAACTAATCCTGAAATTCGAGCAGTACGCTGGAGTCATCGGACTGCTGAGTGATCCTCATAGTTGTGTGATCCTCGTATCGTGGTCCTCGTATTATTGTATTGAATTCCCAAATTGCAGAACTTTTTTCCTTATGGTCAAAGGCCTGCTTTGAAAGTCTGTCATGGCTGACACACGGATCGAAAAGCTCGCCTCAATTCTGGTCCATCACAGCACTCGAATACAACCCGGCGAGAAAGTTCTGATTGAAGCGTTTGATCTCCCCGAAACCGATTTAATTGAAGCAATTATTGCCCAGACAGCTCAGGCGGGCGGGATTCCGATCGTCAGTTTGAAAAATAATCAGGTGCAAAGAAGTTTGCTCTGCTATGGTTCGCAAGAGGCGTTCCAACTGACAAGTCAATTCGAGAAACAGGTGATGGATCAGGTCCAGGCGTATATCGGAATTCGCGGGACTGCCAATTCCGAAGAGTTTGCTGATGTTCCCGGTGAACTCTTCAAAGCCTATCAACAAATCGTTTGGGGCCCCGTCCATGGGGAAATTCGTGTCCCCAAAACGAAATGGGTCGTTCTCAGATATCCCACTCCGTCGATGGCTCAGTCTGCACGCATGAGTACACGTGCGTTTGAAGACTATTATTTCGATGTCTGCACCGCTGATTACGTTCAAATGGGACAAGCTCAAAAGCCCCTCGTCAACGCAATGCTGAAGGCCAAACAGGTGCGCATCACTGCTCCGGGTACCGATCTGACATTTTCAATCGATGGGATTCCGGTCATGCCCTGTCATGGGCTCAGAAACATCCCGGATGGGGAAGTGTTCACTGCACCTGTCCGAGACAGCGTCAACGGCACGATTCAATACAACACGGCATCCCGCTATCAGGGTACGATTTTTGATCGCATTTGTTTTCGTTTTGAGCAAGGCAAAATTGTCGATGCCACCTGCCTGGGGGATCAGAAACGTCTCAACGAAATCCTGAATACAGACGAAGGTGCTCGCTACATCGGTGAATTTTCACTCGGGTGCAATCCGATGGTCAAAACGCCCATCCTCGACACACTCTTTGATGAGAAAATCGGTGGCTCACTTCACTTCACTCCCGGCAACGCCTACACCACGGCTGACAATGGGAACCGGAGTGTCGTGCATTGGGATCTGGTGTTGATTCAGAATCCCGAATTTGGGGGTGGGAACGTCTATTTTGATGACGTCCTGATTCGAAAAGATGGCCAATTCCTGCCAGAAGATTTGATACCTCTGAATTAGACCCAACCTCATCCACCCAGTCTGTTATGGGGATGAACTTCTAACGGCCCCTGCGTTTTTCTTTTACATGCATTTTGCGTGATCAGCTCAAACAATCGAGAACCAACTGCCCCATCTGAATGGTGGACACGCTCTGTTTTCCTCCGGCGATATCTTTCGTGCGATGTCCCTGTTGGAGAACTTTTTCGACGGCTGTTTCAATCGCCACCGCTTCGGTCTCCAATCCCAGAGAATGTCGCAGCAACATCGCAGCGGCCAGTATCGTGGCGAGAGGATTGGCAATTCCCTGGCCGGCGATATCAGGAGC